>DUEF01000157.1 GCA_011176555.1 Caldilineae bacterium | reverse complement strand
GCGAGGTGGCTATACCCTGACGACGCAAACGGACGACAATGGTGCATTTGAAATGTTGCTTGGGGCTGGCGACTATGCCGTGACGATAGATGCCTTTGGTTATCTGACGCCACTACCAGGAGTCATCACGGCCACTATCAGGCAGGATCAAGTAATGCATTCGGGTGTGGATATGCCCTTGCTGCCAACGGGCGAACTACGAGGACAGGTTCTCCTACCCGCCCCGGCCCCTGATTCCTATGCCCCTGTCGCCGGAGCGACCGTCAAACTTCTGGATGCCCCGACCGGTTTTCTGTCCACGACCGACGCCAATGGCGAGTACGTCATCGAGGAAGTCCCACAGGGGGCGTATGCCGTGCAGATGACGGCTCCCGGCTTCGAGGATGTAATCCAAACCGTTATGGTGACAGCCACCACCCCACTCGATTTCATCGCCAACCCGGTCATCGATTATGTGGTGGGCGATGGCGATGATTCATGCTCAGCACCTTTCGCCTGGATCGACGCCACCGACGGAGAGCCGCATAATCTCAAAGATGACGCCTGGACGACGGTGCCGTTGCCGTTCCCCTTCATTTTTTACGGCGAAAGCTACGATACGCTTTACATCGGCTCCAACGGTTTTGTCTCTTTCGGCGCGGGATACAGCAAATGGCATGGCGTGGTTCCCTTTATCGGCCCACCCAACAACGCCATCTACGGTCTGGGCGAGGACTTGAATCCCGCCGAAGGCGCGCAGGGCGTGATCTACACCAAAGCGCTGGATGATGACCGTTTCGTCATCGAATACCATCAGGTGGAGCACTGGTCGTCGGGCAATCCCGAGACATTCGAGATCATCCTCGACGCCAGTGACAACACCATCCTCTTGCAATACCAACAAGTTAGCTGGCCCGATTTCGCCAATGTGGGCATCGAAAACAGCGATGGTTCGCGTGGCGTGTCCTATTCCTACGCCAACGATCCCCCTCTGACGCCAGGGCTGGCGGTGAAATTTACGCCATTCCTGGGGCCCGAGCCAGAATGCACGCCATCGTTCACGAACTCGTGGCTGCCGTGGGTGCTGCGCTGATGGTCTTGTCGAGGGAGCATGGCTGACGGAGCGACGAACTCTGCTCCTCGTCCCGAATCTCTGGTGCTGACGGCGGGCGCTGTTGTCGGCCTCTGCATCATGGGCGATTCGCTGCTGTACGCGGTGTTGCCCCTGGAGGCCGAGAATTTGGGTATCGCCCTGCCGTTGGTGGGGCTGCTGCTCAGCGCCAACCGCATCGTGCGCTTGTTCGCCAATACGCCGATCGGCATGTTGTTCGAGCGTTGGGGCGTGCGCTGGCCCTTCGTTGGCTCCGCGATTTTGGGGCTGATCGTGGCGCTGTTGTACGGAACAGGCTGGGGATTCCTGGTGTTCCTGGTGGCGAGAATCGGCTGGGGCCTGGCCTGGTCGGGCTTGCGCTTGGGCGGGTTTCAGGCCGTGTGGGCGGGGCCAGAGCCAATGCGGGGCAGGCTGATGGGGTTGTTGGGCGCGGTGATCAGCGTCGGCGCCGCCAGTTCAGTCCTTTTGGGCGGTTATCTGCGGGATCAGTTTGGCTTCCAGACCGCTGCATACGCAGTGGCGGTGATGGTGGCACTATCCATTCCCCTGGCGCTCAACGTTCGTTGGCCCGCGCATCTGCGACTGCCAGACCACAGCGAACGCCAGCCGCTGGATGCCTGGTTGCGGACGTTGCGGACGCCGCAACGAGCATCGGTGCTGCTGGCGACTTTCCTGAGCATGGCATCGATTGCGATCCTGGTCTCGACCGCAGCGCTGTTTCTCCAATCTCGTCTTGATTCCGACCAGGTGGCGACGTGGGGCATCGGTTTCGGCACGATCACGGGCATGCTGCTGGCCGTGCGCTGGCTATCCGATTTGGTTATGCAGCCGTTGTTGGGTGAAATGTCAGATCGGGTGGGGCAGGGCCGGTTGGCGCTCAGCTTGTCGGCGCTGTCACTGGTGGCGCTTATCGGCGCTGTCGCCACGACCGGCTTGTTGTCATTTCTATTTCTGGCATTCGTGTTTTTGGCGGGATCGGGCATCACGGTGTCGTTGGGGGCTGCCGCCACCGCCACCGCCGCCGCTTCCACCCGCCCGCAATTGTTTTTGGGCGCATACGCCACCGCCTACGATGCCGGTCTGGCTACGGGGCCGATCCTGGGCCTGACCCTGGCGGGGGCGGGGGCGTTGTCCGCACTCTACCTGTTGGTTGGCATCGCTTCCCTGGCGGCCATTGGCGCATTTTGGTGGGCGGGGCGATAGTAAGCGGCGCTGGAAAGCGCCAACCGGTCGGGCGTGATACGGCGCGTGGATTCGCCGTACTGCGGGAGATCAAAAAACCGCACTGGCCGATGACCAATGCGGTTTTGAGTACGGGAATTATTCGGTTCGCGGGCTAGCGGGATCGCCCTTGGCCGCCACCGGCCCACAACGGACGTCCGCTGATCTCACGAATCTGTACGAGTTGGCCGCTGGCGTCGTTCGTCATCTCGCCGATCTTGAATTCGCCACTTTCTTCGAAGCCGTTCGCGGGGCCGGTTCCACACGCCATCGATGAGGGACGCGAGGATTGTCTTTTCTGTCATGGCCTGAACACCCTCTATCCCTACACGCTCTGGCACACAGATCGCGAACTGCGCAACCAAAACTGCCTTGTTTGCCATAAACTGCCTGATGAGGACGCGGCTCTGCTTCCCACCGTACCCTTGCCAGACATCCCCAGCTTCAACAACGATATTCTGCCGGTGCTCGAAGCGAACTGCACGGAGTGTCACGGCCCTGACGACAGTTTGAACCTGACAAGCTACGAAAGCGTCATCGCCGGCAGCGAAGGCGGCCCGGTGATCAACCCTGGCGATGCCGAACACAGCCGTCTATGCCTGGTGCAGAGGATGCCGTTGGCCGCGCACCCCACGCATCTTGATCCTGGCGACCTCGCCCTAATTTGCACCTGGGTCCACGCCGGCGCCCTAGACAATTGAGGCTGAACCATTTCGCCCACACACCGAGACCAAATGCATGATACGAAAAACGCTACGCTGGATTCGCGAACGCTGGAAACTTACGTTGGTGATCCTGTTCATCCTCGCCGTCACCGGCGCTGTGGTTTTCACCGCGGGCGTGACGGCCTGGGAATATACCAACAGCACGCAATTTTGCGGCACGACGTTGTCATACCATGCCGCCAGAATACGTCGCTTATCAGCATTCGCCTCATGCCCGCGTCCCCTGTGTCGATTGTCATCTCGGTCAGGAATCAGTATTGCTGGCGATTCCGCGCAAGGCAATGGAACTACGGCATGTCGTCTACGCCCTAACCCAGGATTACGAGGTGCCGATCTATGTCCGCAGCATGCGCCCTGCACGCGATACCTGCGAGAAATGCCATAACCCCGAGAAATTCTCGTACGACACCGTCAAGCAGATACGCCGCTACCAGGACGATGAAGAGAATACAGAAAATCGCACGATCCTGACGATGAAAACAGGGGGAGGGGCTACGCGCGAAGGGCTGGGCAAAGGCATTCACTGGCATATCGAAAGCGAAGTCTGGTATTTGCCTACCGATAAGCTCAAACAAGAAATTCCTTACGTGCGAGAGGTGGATCAGGACGGCACAGTCACCGAGTTTTACGATCTCGAATCGGGCATTACGCCAGAGTATATCGCGGAAAACCAGGATAAGTTGCACCGCATGGATTGCATCGACTGCCATAATCGCGTCTCGCATCTCTTCGAAAATCCAGAACATCTTGTAGATGAAGCAATCGCCAAGAAACGCCTGGAGCCGAGTATCCCCTTCATTCGTGCAAAAGCGGAAAGTCTTCTTGCAGATGAATACGCAAGTCACGAAGAAGCAATGGCGGAAATCGAAAGCCTGGACGCATGGTACCAGGAGTACTACCCGGAGTACTACGCCGAAAATCAGGCGTTCGTTCGTCAGGCTATCAATACCATCAAAGATATGTACACCGGTTCGATCTTCCCGAAGATGGAGATCGGCTGGAAGACGCATCCCGACAATCTCGGGCATAGCGAATTTCCCGGCTGTTTTCGCTGTCATGATGGCAAACACGTCAGCGCGGAGGGACAAACCATCCGCCTCGAATGCAACATTTGCCACACCATCCCGCGGCTGGCCGGCCCTGGTTTGCCGGCCCCGACCATCATGCTGGAAGCCAACAATGAACCGGACTCGCACAAGGATAGCAATTGGCTGGCGCGACATCGCCAGGAGTTCGACGAAACTTGCGTCGGTTGCCACAGCACCTACAATCGCGGCGGCGCGGATAACAGCTCTTTCTGCGCCAACAGCGCCTGCCACGGCGTGGAATGGACATGGGCGGGGCTGGATGCGCCCGGTCTACGCGGCTATTTGCCGCCCCCCATCGAAGATTTGACAGCCATTCCATCCGCCGACGAGGAAGTTGAAACCAGCTTCGTGCCCCGCATTCCCCATCCGCTCAGTGAAGACCGGATCGGCCAATGCCTGACCTGCCACGGCCCCGAGGGGCTGAAGCCTTATTCTCCCTTCCACGAAGAAGAGGAATTCCCCCTAGAATCCTGCACCGAGTGCCATGAGATCGCACCAAGTGCGCTGCTCAACGAGCAACAATGAGCAACGCCTAGATCCGATAATGCGATCCCATGCTCTGTTTGTTGCTCCAGGCGGCCAGCGTGACAATCAGGGCGGTGCGCACGGCGTGGCGCAGGCCGATCAAGCCATCGCACAGGCGGGTGGCGCGGTAGAAACTCTCGATTTCCGTCTCCAGATGCCGTAATTCGCGGATCGCTCGCTCCAGGCGATCTGTGGTGCGCACCAGGCCCACGTAATTCCACATGATGTGCTGAATCGAACTCATGTCCTGGCTGATCAGGGCCGGATCAGAAGCGACCACGCCCTCTTCGCTCCAGGGCGGGATGTCATCGGGGTCATGCAAGGTTTGATTGGGCAGGCGCGGGGCGATGTCCGCCGCTACGCGGCGCCCCCAGACCAATCCTTCCAGCAGGGAGGTGCTGGCCAGACGGTTGGCCCCATGCAGGCCGGTGCACGCCACCTCGCCCAGGGCATAGAGATTTTGGATGGTGGCGCGGCCCATTTCGTCCACCCACACGCCGCCCGTGGCATAGTGTGCGGCCGGCACCACGGGAACCAGGTCGGTGGTGATGTCGACGCCGTGCGCTTTGCAACTTTGGTAGATGGTGGGAAAGTGGTCGAGGATCTCGGCGGTGGGGATGTAAGAAGCCAGGTCGAGATAGACATTGCGCACGCCCCGTTCCAGCATTTCCTGGTGGATGCTGCGGGCGACGACATCGCGCGGGGCCAGGTCTTTCCATTCGGGCGCATATTTTTGCATGAAGGGTTCGCCGTCCGCGTGGCATAAGCGCGCCCCGGCCCCGCGCACCGCCTCCGAAATCAGAAAATGCGGGGCATGGCGATGATGGAAGGTGGTGGGATGAAATTGGATGAACTCGGTGTTGATCACCCGCGCCCCGGCCCGGTAGGCCATCGCCAGGCCATCGCCTCTGGCCCCGGCCGGATTGCTGGTCCGCAGGAATATCTGGCCCAGACCGCCGGTGGCGAGCACGGTGTCTTTCGCCAGAAAACGTCGCACCTGCTCGGTTTCCTGATCGAACACATAAGCGCCCACCACCTGCCTGCGGTCGTAGACGCTGTGCCGGTCGAGGCCCTGATGCGAGGGCGTGAGCAGATCGACCGCGGTGTGGCCGGTGAACAAACGGATGTTGGGGTGAGCGAGGACGGCTTTGATCAGGGCGATTTCGATGGCCTTGCCGGTGTAGTCGGCCACGTGGGCGATGCGCGGCTGCGAATGTCCGCCCTCCCGCGCCAACGATAAGGAGCCGTCCGCGTTGCGGTCGAACTCGACGCCTACGCGCTCCAAAAGGATGCGGCGGAATTGCTCCGGGCCCTCTTCGGCCAGAATGCGCACGGCCCGGGGGTTGCAGTGCCCGGCGCCGGCGCGACTGATGTCTGCGGCCAGCAGGTCGGGCGAATCGTCGACGCCGCGGTAGATGATGCCGCCCTGAGCGTAGTAGGTGTTGGATTCCTGCGGCTCGCTGGCGCGGGTGACGATGATCACATCGACGCCCGCATCCGCCAATTCCAACGCTGTCGTGCAGCCGGCGATGCCACTGCCAATGATCAAAACATCGGATTCGAGGATTTCAGGCAACATGATTGATTTAAGGTTCATAGGTAGTCATTGGTAGATCACGTGTTGCGTGTTGCGTATTGCGTTGACGCCGATCCAACGCACCACGCACCACGCAATACGGCTTTTATCCAATCGCCAACATGCGTTCGACGGAGCGCAGCGCTCGCAGGCGGATGTCTTCCGGCACTTCGATCTGGTAGCGCATGTACTTGAGGGCGTCGCGCGTGTCTTCCAGCGTGATCTGGTTCATGTGTGGGCAGCGCACCATGCACAGGCGCAGCATCTCCTTGTCGGGATTCTCGGCGGCGATGTTGTCGCCCATGGCGCATTCGGTCAGCAGCAGGTAGCGGGGCGCGTCCGATTCCTGCACGAAGCGGATCATGGCGCTGGTGCTGCCCGAAAAGTCGGAGGCCGCCACCACTTCGGGGCTGCATTCCGGGTGGGAGAGCACCGTCACGTCGGGGAATTGCGCCCGCACATTGGCCACATCCTCGACGGTGAACTGTTCGTGCACTTCGCAGCGGCCATGCCAACCGATCACGTCGTACTCGCCGCTGGTATCGTAGCGGAAGCCGCCGTCGGGCAGCACGGTGGGCACGATGATGCGCTTGCCGGTCTCGGCCGCGACATTGCTGGCCAGATACTGGTCGGGCAGAAAGATAATGGTGTCGCTATCGAAAGACTCCATCACCGCCCTGGCGTTGCCCGACGTGCAACAGACATCGCACTCCGCTTTGACCTCGGCGTAGGTGTTGACATAGGTGACGACCGGCACGCCGGGGAAACGTCGTTTCAACTCGCGCACATCCTCGGCGGTGATGCTTTCGGCCAGCGAGCAGCCCGCTTTGTCGGAGGGGATGAGCACGGTCTTGGTGGGATTGAGGATTTTGGCGGTTTCGGCCATGAATTCGACGCCGCAGAACACGATCACGTCGGCGTCGACCTGGGCGGCCTGGCGGCTGAGTTGCAACGAGTCGCCTCTGAAATCGGGGATGGCGTGGTAGAGAGCAGGCTCCATGTAGTTGTGGCCCAAGATCACGGCGTTGCGTTCGATTTTGAGTTGGTTGATTTCGTACGCCAGTTCGGCTTTGATGCGCAGTTCGGGCTCAGGCACGATGTCGCTGAGATGCGCTTTCATGTCTTCGTAGAGTTCGTCAACGGACATTTTCGTGCGGTCGATGGTGCTCATGGTCATGAGTCCTCCTGGGTAATCGGTTCGAGTTCGAGGCTGATGTCGAGCGCCATCACCGAGTGGGTGAGCGCGCCCGACGAGATGTAATCGACGCCGGTGGCGGCGATGGCGGCCACTGTCTGCAACGAGACATTGCCGGAAGCCTCCAGGGGAACGCGGCCGGCGGCGATCTGCACGGCTTCACCCATCTCGGCCGTGCTCATATTATCCAACATGATGCGGTCGATGGGAAGTGATAACGCTTCCCGTAGCTGTTCGAGGTTCGTGACTTCGACCTCGATGGGCACATTCGCTCCGCCCGCGCGCACTCGCTCGACCGCCTGGCTGAGCCCGCCCACCGCGGCGATGTGATTGTCCTTGATCATGGCCATGTCGTACAGCCCGAAGCGGTGATTCTGGCCCCCGCCCAGGCGCACGGCCCACTTGTCCAGCACCCGCAATCCGGGCGCGGTCTTGCGGGTGTCCAGGATCACGGCCCTGGTTCCGGCTACGGCATCGACGAAGCGTCGCGTTTGCGTAGCAATGCCCGACATGCGCTGCATCAGATTGAGGGCCGTGCGTTCGCCGCTGAGGATGGCGCGACCGCTGCCGCGTACGAACGCGACCACATCGCCTGGCTCGACCAGTTCGCCATCCTCCGCCAGCCTCTCGAATCCCACCTGCGGGTCGAGCTGCCGGAACACGCGCTCAGCCACTTGCAATCCGGCGACAACGCCAGCGGCTTTGGCCAGAAAACGTCCTGACGTTCGGGCCCCGGCGGGGATGGTGCTAAGCGTGGTCACATCGCCAGCGCCGATGTCTTCGGCCAGGGCGTTGCGGATGATGGCGTCGATCGCGGGGATGTTCGGTTCAGACAGGCGGGGCGGAGCAGGTGCGCCGCCTGGGTGAGATTCCGTCATGTCGAGAGCCTCGTCAGGGTGTGTGGCGGTCCTTACCGAGCCGCCGAGCCTATTTTAGCACAAACCCCACCCGCCAGCAGGAACGTCCGCCCTGAAAAAAAAGTCCCTTTAGCGCGTCTTTGCGAAGGGGATTCAGCGAAGCTGTTTTTGTTGCGATTGTTGGTTTGGGCGCGCTTCAATTTGCGGATAAGTTGCGGGCGGGGCGGGATAACGCTTTTTGGGAATGGCAATCCACATGAAAATGTAGGGCAAAAAGCCAGGCAGTCCGCCGGGGAGCAGCAGGAAGAGGAATAGTAGTCGCCAGAAGAAAACATGGACGCCCGTGAATTCGGCCAGGCCACCGCACACACCGCCAATGATGCCGTTTTGCCGTCGTAGTTTTTTATACTCAGTTGTCATGGCAACGTTCCTTCGTCGGGAGATGAGATGCTGTCAGTGCGATGTACACTCATTCCTTTTACGCTTTGTGCCGCCGCCAGGTTTCATTCTCCACCTCTTTTGGCGCTTCCGCCCCCTGTCACCGGCAAAACGCCCGGCGGCGGGCTGATGTCGAATTCATAGCGCGGCAGGATGCGGCGCGTTTCATCGTATTGGCTGACGACGCCCACCACCGACCATGTATCGCCTTGCTCGAAGTAGGGCCGTCGCCAGGGCAGATCGGGATCGACCGTGATTTTGACCCCACCGCTGCCGTCATCCACCCAGAAGTTGTTTTCTCTGAAGCCGGTGATTTTACCGACGACCATGACCAGACGGCTTTCGAGTGTTTCGTCGATGCCACCTGTGCGCACGAAGCGTGGTTGGGGCGACGCGCCCGGTCCGAGATAGGTCATCCAGGTCGGCCCTGGGATGCTCAATTCTCGCTGGCCGTGATAGTCTCGCAGGTAGCCGGTGGCGCGCAGCTGATCGCCTGATCGTAGATCCGGGTAGTTTCCCCGCCGCAGATACAGTTTCAGACCCGCGGTTGCATCCTGGATGTAAACGGTCCTGGCATTGAACAGGCCGTCAGGTACGGTGACAACGCCCTCAACGGTGACGCGCGTATCGGCTGCGAGTTGGTGGACGCGGGCAATGGGTTCGACGCCGACGCCGAGACCGCCGTCATTGTCTTTCACCGGCGTGGGTCTGGGCGTGGGGAAGGGTCGGTTGGGCTGACCGGGCGTGACATGAATGCGCAGCCAGGGGCCGTTGCCGTCCGAGTAACGGCTAAAGGAGCGGTCATAGCCCGGGAAGCCTGCCCAGGTGAAGCTGTCGGCGATGCGGCCATCCCCGCGGACGAGATGTAAGCTGCCTTTGCGGGCCGGGAGGTGGAGATCGCTCTGGCTGCGGAAGATGAGCATGAATCCGCCGGCCGGCAGGATGCTTTCGGATGGCAGTTGGTAGTAGTAGCCGTCGGGCAGGCCGTCAGCGCCGATCTGGCCGCGCCATAAGCGCCACCCCGACAGATCGGCTGCCGTGCTGCCGCCGTTGTAGATTTCCACCCACTCGTCTAGAAAATCGGCGACGCCATCGCCATCCCAATCCACGTTTTGCGGCGAAGTGAGGATTTCATTGAGGGCGATGGCTCCGTCGGTTGGAGTGGGGAATGGGGTGGGTGTTGTGGTTGGGGTAAGCGTGCTGGTTGGCGTAGGCGTGGCGGTTGGGGCGATGTTGGGGCCGCCGGGGCTGGGCGGGTAGGCGTCGGTCCAGGTCCCGCCGCCGTCGCTGGTTCTCGACCAGGGGGTGTCAGCCCTCCCGCTTGCGTAGCTGGTTTGGTCCATCACCCCGCCGGTGGGATCGAGAAGACGGACATCATCGCCGGTGTTGTTCAGGACAACGCCGGTCTCGGAGCGGAAGAAGAGCCAGAAACCATGGGCGGGAAGAGTGATCCCGACCGGAATCAGGTAAGGACGGCTGCCACCCTCCCCGTCGTCGAGCAGCCATCCGCCAAGGTCAATGGCTTCGCCGGTGAGGTTGTAAAGCTCGATGTACTCGTCCTCGAGATTGGCTTCGCCATCGCCGTTCCAATCCACCTTGCGCGGCGCCGGCAGAAATTCGTTCAGTGCGACCCGCGGGAATGACAGGGGCAACGTGGCGGTGGGGGTTGGCGTGGGTGACGGGGTTGCTGTCGCCGTCGGTGAGGGTGTCGGCGAAGGCGTGGCCGTGGGAGATGGTGTGGCGCTGGCGCTTGGGGCGGGCGTGATTGTCACCGTGCTGGTAGGGGTGGCCGTCGCTGGTGGGGGTAGGTTGGGGTCGCCAGGGCTGGGCGGATAACTTTCGGTCCAGGTTCCGCCGCCATCGCTGGTTCTTGACCAGGGAACGTCGGCCTGGCTACGGTCGTAATCGAAGTGGTCAGCTTCGCTGACGCCGTCCGGTGCGAGCAAACGCACGCTGTCGCCGTCGTTGTTCAGGGCGATGCCGGTTTCGCGGCGGAAGAAAAGCAGGAAGCCGTGTGGCGGCATGGTCGCGTCTGCCGGCAATTGATAGGGACTGCTCCCACCATCGATATCATCCAACCACCAGCCGCTCAGGTCGACGGCTTGCGCTTGCGGATTGAACAGTTCGATGTATTCGTCCAGGTAGTTGGCCTCGCCGTCGCCATCAAAGTCGATAGCATCAGGAGAGGGCAGGAACTCGTTGATCGTCACGAAATCGGGGGGCAGGGATGTGGGTGACGGGGTTGCTGTCACTGTCGGCGTGGGCGTTGGTTGCGGAGCCATCCAGAAGACGTTGCCAGGATAACTTCCGCTGGCGAGGTTGTCGAAGCGGATGCGATCCGGGGGCTGGGCGACGCCGACCGTGGTGACTGCGCCCGACCAGTAATGGCCTGCGAAGGGAGATGGGCGGAGCGTGTAATGGCGGTACAAGGCCTGGGCGGTGTCGAATGTGAGGCTGTAGCTTCCGTCTGAATCGGTGTAGGCGTTGGCGAGCCATTGCACGGGGATGTCGGGATCATCGGAGCCGTAGAGACCGATGTAATGATCGGGGATGGGGGTGTTGTCACCAGGTGGATGGCCGAGATAGAGGTGTCCGCTGAGGGTGAAACGGGCGGGCATGTTCGGATCGCCGGGCGTCTGAGGGTATTTGTCGGTCCAGGTCGCTGCGCCGTCCCCCATTCTGGACCAGGGGGCGCCTTTGAAGGCGTCGGTGTAGCTGTGGCTATCGCGGAGGGTTCCGTCCGGTGCGAGCAAGCGCACGGTGTCGCCGCTGTTGTTGAGGCCAAAGCTGCGGGTGACGAGAAAAACGCCACGTGCCGGGATCTCGCTACCGGCCGGCATGTTGTATGGGCGGCTGCCTCCTTCAATGTCGTCAATCTGCCAGCCGCCGATGTCAACCGGAAACGCATTGGTGTTGTAGAGTTCGACGTATTCGCTTTCGCCGCTGGCCGGGGCGGGCAGGTATTCGTTCAGCAGGACGCCGCCGGGGAAGGGCGTGGGCGAGGGAGTGGGGGTCGCAGTCCGGGTCGGGGTGGGCGAAGGGCCGCTGGTGGGAATGGTCGTGGCGGTTGGAGCGCCTGACGATCCCAGATAAGCGTCATCCCAATAAACCACCGGGTCCTGGTTTGGCGCCGGATCGAGAACCAGCCTGAGTTGGGCGCAATTGGCTGTTTGGGGAGCCTCCGCGTTGCCGCCCAATTGCTGCCAGGCATCCCGAACAGATGCATCAAAGCCACCGACATCGGCAGTGCTGATTTGAGAACCGCTGCAATCGGAGTTGGCGTACCAGGCGACGCGCAAGAATACGGCATCCACAGCGTCGCTCGTTGCGGGAAGATAGGCCCAGGCACTGAATTCATAGTCCAATCCGCCCTCAGCGGGCACGTTCTGGCGTAACCATTTCGTGCTATCGCTCGTCGTATCGCGATGTCTTGCCGCTTGCCTGCCCTCGTGGACAGGTTCAGGAGCTTGCTGGATGTCGAATACGCCGCCATATTTGCTCCATGGATCGGTCGTCTCAGCTTCAAACCCGGCGTTCCCCAGAAGATTGGGGCCAGATAGCCCAAACACAACATTTTGTGATGTCAGTACAACCAATCCAACCAACGCAATCATAACGCCAATGCCGATGCCTATTCGCTTCATGACACTTCCTTCCTGTGATCAATACAATCCGCAAATTACGGTGGAAGGCGCACGCAGCGAGAGGTTTATAGCGCACCTAGCGTTGCTATTTTTGGCGAGGTTCACACAAAGAATACCAGCGCTGAACAGCCCCTGTCAAATTGATTCACCGCCCTTTCAAACCCCTATTTGACACATCTCCTCGCCCTATGCTATGCTCCCGCCCACAATTGAACATGCCACAAAGGCTATGAACCGGAAGAGTACTTGCCAGAGCGGGATCCAGAGAGGCGGCGGTCGCTGCGAAGCCGCTATCAGCGCAGGCGAAGAATGGGCCGGGGAGCCGGATGCCGAAAGCGTTGGACGCCAGTAGGCCATCCCGGAGACGCCACCGTTATCAGGGCGCAAGGTATCGTTTGGACGTAATGCGGCGTATTGCGTATTGCGTGTTCCGTCAAGTTAGTATCGAGCGAACGGACCACGCCCCTCGTAACACGCAGTGCGTCTCAAACCGCACCTGTTGAGTGAGACTGGCCGAGGACTGAAACAATCATCCCATCGTCATCACGGTGGGATTTCTTTTTCTCAGGCCAGCTAAAGAGGGTGGCACCGCGG
>DUEF01000156.1 GCA_011176555.1 Caldilineae bacterium | reverse complement strand
TTGCTAATTTCCGCCTGCGCTGGCGCCGCCACACCTGCACCGCCAACAGCCGCACCGGCCGAAGACCTACCTGCTCAGCCCCTACGAGACGCCCGATCACGAGAAAAAGGGGGGTGTGAAGATCCACGCCTGAGTGTAATCGACGGTCGGGTTTATATGACTTACAGCGCCTACGCCGACGTCCTGCAAATCGCCCTGGCCTCCATCTCGAAAGAAGATTTCATGGACTTGATTCAGGGAGACAAAAGGGCTGCGCTGACAAAATGGAAGCGATACGGACCGGTGTTCCCGGGACGTCAGGATAGGAACGCTGTCCTGTTTCCCGGAAAAATCGATGGCAAATACGCACTGTTACATCGACCGACGAGTGAGGAAACACGTAACATCGCCATTACCTTTGCCGATAGCCTGGAGCCTCCCTGGCCAAATCACTACGAGACCATCATTCGGACACGCCCCGACATGTGGGATTCGGAACGGGTGGGCGCCGGAGCGCAAGTCTTGAAGACCCGGCATGGCTGGTTGCTCATCTATCATGGCGTAGGCCTGCGGAGGGGTCGGCGAAACTACATGCTAGGCGCCGCCTTGCTCGACATGAAGGACCCCAGGCGCGTACTCTCTCGTTCCTCCGAGCCCATTTTCATTCCCCTCAAGGATTACGAACTCTACGGTTGGGCGCCCATGGTCGTGTTTGCCAATGGCGCCATCGTGAAGGGAAAGGATGCCACCGAATTGGTCGAAGATGGAGATGAAATCATCATCTACTATGGTGGCGGGGACCATGTAATCGGCGTAGCCTGTGCCAAACTTTCTGATCTTCTCCCCTCATCCGCGTGAGAAAAATGCCGAATATCATCATTGTCATCCCCACCTACTGGACCTGGTCCAGCCAGCAAACGGATGGCCCGGTCGAGACCTTTTACGATCACCCCACACCGACAGACAGCGAGAGCACATTACCGCGGCTTCTGCACAGCCTGGCAGCATGGGAAGGGCCAGCATTCAGCGTCCTGATACTCACTGCCACCGCCCATTCCGATATGGATCAGGCGGCCGCCAGCACCGTCGAGCGCCTGATCTCCCCCTTTCGCGCCCACTACCCCATTGCTCAGGCCACCGAGACCGATGCCGCGCTCATCCGCCAGCGTCATCCTCGCCTGGCTGCGCATGTGCAAATGCGCGGCTACGCGGGCGTGCGCAACCTGCAACTGCTACTCTCCCGGACCCTGCGCGCCGAAATCGTCATCGCTCTGGACGATGATGAGGTGGTCGAGCCAGATTACCTGCGGGTTGCCACCGAATGGGTGGGACGAGAACACTACGGCGAGCCAGTCCTCGGTCTGGCCGGTTTCTATCTTGACCTCGATGGCGAGGTGGTGGTTTCGGAAGGCCTACACACGGGGAATATTTATCTGGACAAACCCGCCATCATGAACGAAGGAACCAGGGCGTTGCAATCCGCTCCGAGCCGTCTCGTTCCCACGCCGGTAGCCTTCGGTGGTAACATGATCTTCCACCGCAACCTGTTTACGCAAGTGGGCTTCGATCCGGGCATCACTCGCGGCGAGGATATCGACTACCTGATCAACGCCCGCCTGGCCGGATTCAGCTTTTGGTTGGATAAGAAACTGGTCATCACCCACCTGCCGCCACATCAATACAATCTCTCGCCCTACATAAAATTGGCGGAAGACGTCCGCCGCTTTATTTATGAGCAGGAAAAGCTTCGCCTGGCCCTGAAACACAACGCATTCCCCCTGACCCCGGCCGATCTGATGCCCTATCCCGGCCGTTTTCTTAACGACGATGCCATGAACCAGGCCAGGGCTGCGCTGGAGACCATTGCCACGCCAGAGCTGGAACAAGCATACGGCACCCCCTCCCAAATTATCACCCAAGCCCAGGCGCACGCCCGACAAATCGCCCCGAACTACTTTGATTTCGCCCAATCGTGGCCACGGTTGATGGACGCTGTAGCCGGAGATGATGTCTTGTGTGATCGACTGGCAGCCCGTCTGCTGCTTGACACCTGAATGTTCTCCGTTTAAGATGATATTGTGATGACAATATATCAATTGATCGAACTCAAAGGTGACAACTGTGGAAGAAATTGATCGCTCTTCTCCCATCCCCATCTACTACCAACTCAAGGTGCTGATCCAGGAACAAATCGCACAGGGTGAATGGCGTCCTGGTGAAAAAGTGCCAACCGAGGCGGAACTATGCGAGCGCTATGGCATCAGCCGTACGCCTGTGCGACAAGCGTTGCTCGAACTCGTGCGTGAGGGCGTGTTGACGAGAAGAGCTGGGCGTGGGACCTTTGTGATTCCCACAAGCCAAGCGCGCCTTACGCTGCGAGTCACTATACCAGACACGCGGTGGCAATGGCCTCTGCTAAAAGCCGCCCGGCTATTGAATCAGGAGCATCCCGAAACGGCCTTGGAGTTGGCATTTGACGTCGTTCCTCTCAGGCACCTGTACGATCACCTGTCGTTGGCCGTCGCCCAAGGGCACGCGCCCGATATTTCGGTGCTCGACTCTGTGTGGGTGGCTGAATTTACTCATCGGCGCTACTTGCTGCCGCCCGGTGAACTGGACCCGACATGGGTTGCCGAAGTCGCACAAGATCTTTATCCCTCGATACTGGCGGCAAATAGTTGCGAAAATATTCTATGCACGATTCCGACCAACGTCGACACCACGGTGCTGTGGTATCGACGCGATTGGTTTGAGCGGGAAAGGCTGCATCCACCGCAAACCTGGGCCGAGTTGGTGGACATCGGGCATCACTTCCAGCAAGCAGAGATCCGATCTCGTTACGAACTGGGAGACTACCCTATGGCATTTGTGGGGGGAAGGGCGGGAGGCGAGACCACAACCTACCAATTACTGCCATTCCTCTGGAGTTTTGGAGCCAACCTGATTGAGGATGGCAAGGTGGTGTTGGACAGTCAGGCAACCTGCCGGGCGCTTGCGTTTCTTAAAAACCTAGTCCACACGGAGAAACTCGCCTCTCCAGAAGTGGTGGGATTCCGCTGGAATAACGCCGTGCATGCCTTCGCGCATGGAGAGGTAGCGATGGCTCTGGGCGGCACCTATGAAAACTACATCATCAGATCGGTTACCGGTTGGAACATGACGTCTTTCCTGGAGCACGTTGGCTTTGTTCCCCTCCCGGCCGGCCCCGACGGCGCCCCCGCCACCCTCGTTGGCGGCATGACCTATGGCCTTTATCGCCAATCCCGCCATCCAGCAGAGGCATTAGCCCTACTTCGCCGTATGATAACGCCCGAGGTGCTCAAGCCCTTCAGCTTGACGACCGGCCACAACAGCGCCTACATGAGCGTGGCTGAGATGATCCGCCCCGACGAAGATGGATTTTTGGGATTGACGATGCCCCTGGTTGCTCAAGCAAGCAGCCGGCCTTCCCTACCGTCATACGAACGCGTATCAGCCCACTTTCGAGAGATGATAGAAAGCTGTCTGACCGGCCAACTATCACCTGAAACAGCCGTGCGCCGCGCCGCCGAACGCATCAGTGGGGCTACAGGTATAGAAGGAAACCAGTAAACCGGGAAACCAGTAAACCGGGAGGCAAATCAGCGACGACCTCAAGCGCTTGGTCTACCGGTCTGCTGATCTACCGGCCTCCTGGTTTTTGTAAAGAAATTTGGTCGGGAGCAAAAAAAAACGCTTGACAAAGCTCTTGAATTGATGTATTATGGTTACTAAGTTTGTAATTACATTACTATGTTACTAGTATGAAATCGTCACTGTCGCAGTTAGATCACGAGTTTGGCGATGTGAGAACATGAAAAACAACCCGACCAAAGAGAAAAAACCGCACCGCGGCTCATGCGAGCAAGATTGATTCCGCTGATTCCGCAAGGAGGTGCAATCTCAGCCAGGTAACTTAGTAGGCGAAAAAACAAGTTGGTGCTTTGGATCAGGTTTTTACCCCACAAACGCCTGAATTACTGTTGCATGCCCACTCACCCACTTCATGTCAGCGCCGTGTTGTCCTTGTCATAAAGCGCGTAATCCCTACCCATCAACTCGCCATTCCACTATCAGCAGGAGAAGAAAAATGTTACGCTTTGCAAAACTATTTATCTTGATGATGGTTGCCGTGCTCGTTCTGGCAGCGTGCGGCGGAGGCGCCGCAACACCCGCGCCCGAAGAGCCGCAACCTACCGAAGCG
>DUEF01000155.1 GCA_011176555.1 Caldilineae bacterium | reverse complement strand
TTCGGATGCCTTTACGCTGGAGCCATCGCTGTTCCTGCCTATCCTCCCAATCCCATGCGTCTGGATCGCACCCTACCACGGTTGCAGCGAATCGTCTCCGACGCCCAGCCCAGGGTCGCGCTCACGACCGAACCTATCCTGGCCATGACCAGTTTTGTGTTCACCCAGGCGCCGGATCTGGCTGCGTTGCAATGGCTGCCCAGCGACACTATCGCCGCGGGGGCGGAGAACGGTTGGGTTGAGCCAGATGTTGGGACGGATACGCTGGCGTTTTTGCAATATACTTCGGGATCGACGCAGGCGCCCCGTGGGGTGATGCTGACCCACGGCAACCTCATGCACAACTTTACGCTGGCCTCCCAGGCATTTGGCCTGGCCCGGAATGAGATCGGCGTTATCTGGTTGCCCCCCTACCATGATATGGGCCTGATCGGCGGGATACTGCAGCCCGTCTATATCGGCGCGACCTGCGTGCTTTTTTCGCCGCTTTCCTTCTTGCAGCGGCCATTCCGCTGGCTGGATGCGGTGTCTCGCTATAAAGCCACTGTCAGCGGAGGCCCCAACTTCGCCTACGATCTCTCCGCTCGTAAGGTCACACCCGACCAACTCAGCGGCCTCGACTTCAGCCATTGGCGGGTGGCCTTCAATGGGGCCGAGCCCGTCCGCAAGGATACGATGGATCGCTTTGCGGAGGCCTTCGCCCCCTGCGGATTTCAGCCCCAGGCCTTCTATCCCTGCTATGGCCTGGCCGAGGCCACGCTCATCGTCTCCGGCGGCAGCCAGAGCGATCTGCCCGTGGTGTTCGCCGTGGAAAAGGGCACACTGGAACAGAATCGCCCCGTCGAGGTGGCGGAGGACGATCCTGACGCCCAGCTCCTGGTCGGATGTGGCAAAACGCTGGGCGAGCAGACGGTACTCATTGTCGATCCCGATTCCCTGATCCCCCGCCCGGACGGTGAAGTCGGCGAGATCTGGGTGAAAGGCCCCAGCATCGCTCAGGGATATTGGAACAACGACGAGGAAACCGCCCGCACCTTCGGCGCCTATCTGGCGGATGGCAGCGATGGGCCTTTCCTGCGCACCGGTGATCTGGGGCTTTTGCGAGATGGCGAACTCTTCGTCACCGGTCGCATCAAAGACCTGATCATCATCGACGGACTCAATCATTATCCGCAGGACATAGAATACACGGTCGAGAACCTGCATCCCGCCATGCGACCGGGATGCAGCGCCGCCTTCAGTGTACCGGTTGATGGCAACGAACGTCTGGTGGTGGCCGCTGAAGTGAGAAAGCAATACAAACCCCTCACAGCAGACGCCGACACTTCCAAAGGCATGTGGCTGGATGCAGAAGACCTCAAAAAGAAGATCCGGCGCGCCATTACTGAAAACCATGATCTGCGCACGTATGATATCGTGCTTTTGAAAGCTGGCACCATTCCCAAGACATCAAGCGGCAAAATTCAGCGCCACACCACCCGAGCCGCTTACCTGGCCGAGACCCTCGAGATCTGGGACGCCTAGACAAGCGTATGGAGTACCCACCATGCCTTCGACACCTTCTGCTTCGAATCAACCCCAACCCGATAGCCAGCCGCCGGAGGAAACGCCGGGGTTTACCGCGCAGGAAATCCAGGACTGGCTGATCGCCCAGATCGCTGAAAGTGTGGGCATGGAGCCGGACGAGATCGACGTCCGGGAGCCGCTGGACGCCTATGGCCTATCCTCTCGCGATGCGGTGACGCTTTCCGGCGATCTGGAAGTCTGGCTGGGGCGACGTCTCTCTCCCACCCTGGTTTATGAATACCCCACCATCGACGCCCTCTCCCGCCATCTTGCCGGAGAGGAGGAAGAGGATGAGTGGCTTGAGATTTTGACGACGTCGGAGCAACAGGAGGTGGGGGCATCGGGCTTCGTGAATGAGCCCATTGCTGTGGTGGGCATCGGCTGTCGCTTCCCCGGCGCCGAGGGCCCCGACGCCTTCTGGCGATTGCTGAGCGAGGGCGTCGACGCCGTCAGCGAGGTCCCGGAGGAGCGCTGGGATAACGACGCCCTTTACGACGAGACGCCGGGCGCGCCGGGCCGGGTGATCACTCGCCAGGGTGGGTTCATCGATCACGTCGACGAGTTCGACGCCGCCTTCTTCGGCATTTCCCCGCGCGAAGCCAACCGCATGGACCCACAACAGCGCCTGTTGGCGGAAACCACCTGGGAAGCGCTGGAAAGGGCCGATATCAATCCCCAGGAATTGGCGGGCAGCAAAACCGGGGTGTTTGTCGGCATCTCCAACAACGATTATTCCCGGCTCCAGCAGGGCGATTTCACCCATATCGACGCCTACACCGGCACCGGAAACGCTTATAGCATCGCCGCCAACCGCCTCTCCTACCTCTTCGATCTGCGGGGGCCCAGCATCGCCGTGGATACGGCCTGCTCCTCCTCGCTGGTGACCGTCCATCTCGCCTGCCAGAGCTTGCGCAGTGGCGAATCGGATATGGCGCTGGCGGGCGGGGTGAGCCTGATGCTTTCCCCCGAGCTGACCATCACCTTCTCTCAGGCGAGGATGATGTCGCCGGAGGGCCATTGCAAGACCTTCGACGCTTCGGCCGATGGCTATGTGCGAGGAGAGGGCTGCGGTATGGTGGTGCTCAAGCGCCTGTCGGACGCCCAACGAGATGGCGATCCCATCCTGGCCGTGATCCGGGGATCGGCGGTGAACCAGGATGGCCGCAGCAATGGCCTGACAGCGCCCAACGGCCTCTCGCAACAGCGGGTGATCCGCTCCGCCCTGGCCAACGCTGGCGTCCGGCCCGAGCAGGTCGGTTATGTGGAAGCCCACGGCACCGGCACCATCCTCGGCGATCCTATCGAAGTGGCCTCGCTGGGGGCGGTGATGCAGGATCGGCCTCTGGATGAGCCCTGTTGGTTGGGCTCGGTCAAGACGAACATCGGGCACCTGGAGGCGGCGGCGGGCGTGGCCGGGCTGATCAAGACCATTCTGGCCCTGGACAACGAGCTGATCCCCCACCATCTCCACTTCCAGACCATCAATCCCCACATCCCGCTCGATGAATTGCCTCTGGCGATCCCCACCGTGCCCGTGTCCTGGCCCCGGAGCGACAGGCCCCGCATTGCCGGCGTCAGCTCCTTTGGCTTTGGCGGCACCAACGCCCATATCGTGTTGGAGGAAGCGCCCTTGCAACCACGCTCCCAAAACGAGGTGGATCGCACCGCGCACATCCTCACCCTCTCGGCCCGGAATGATTCGGCCCTGCGCCAGCTCGCCGGTCGCTATAGCCGTTTTCTCAGCGAGCAACCGGATTCGGCTCTGGCCGACATCTGTTTCTCTGCCAACAGCGGCCGCGCCCACCTGGAGCACCGGTTGGCCGTGACGGCGACGGGGACGGCGGAGCTCAGCGAGATGCTGGGAACCCTGGCGGAAGGTGGGGAGGTGTTCGGCGCCCGCATCGGCCAGATTCGAGATCAGCAGCAGCCCAAGATCGCCTTCCTGTTCACGGGGCAGGGCGCTCAATATGTGGGCATGGGCCGCCAGCTTTACGACACCCAGCCCACCTTCCGGGCCGCGCTCGACCAATGCGCCGCCATCCTCGACGAGCATCTGCCCCGACCCTTGCTTTCCGTCCTCTTCCCCGACGACGAAGAGGACCCGGCCATCCACAATACGGCCTTCACCCAACCCGCCCTCTTCGCCCTCGAATATGCCCTGGCCCAGCTCTGGCTTTCGTGGGGCGTCAAACCCGATTTCGTGATGGGGCATAGTGTGGGCGAGTATGTGGCGGCCTGCATCGCCGGCGTCTTCAGCCTCGAAGATGGCCTTAAATTGATCGCCGAGCGGGGCCGTCTCATGCAATCGCTGCCGCAAGATGGGGCCATGGCGGTCATCTTCTCCGATCTCGTCACCGTCGCCACGACCATCGCGCCTTACCAACAGGATGTGTCGATTGCCGGCGTCAACGGCCCCACCAATGTCGTGATCTCCGGCCGGAGCGAGATCGTCGAAAAGCTGGTGGCGGACTTCCTGGCGCGAGAGATCGAAACCCGCACCCTGAAAGTGTCCCATGCTTTCCACTCTCCCCTGATGGAGCCCATCCTCGATGCGTTCGAGGATACGGCCGAGACCGTCGAGTACCACGCCCCTCGTATTCCCCTGGTGTCCAATGTCACCGGCCTGCTCTTCCAGCCCGGCGAGACCCCGGACGCCACCTATTGGCGCAAGCATATCCGGCTCGGCGTGCAGTTCGCCAACGGTATGCAGACTTTGCACCAGCAGGGTTGCGATATCTATCTGGAGATGGGGCCGCATCCCGTGCTGGTGGGCATGGGGCGGCGCTGCCTGCCCGATGCCGAAGCCCTGTGGCTGCCATCGCTCAAGCGCGACCAGGACGCCTGGCAGATGTTGCCGGGCAGTCTGGGATCGCTGTATGTGCGGGGCGTCGAAATCGACTGGCGGGGCCTGGATCGGGACTATCAGCGGGTCAAAGTGGCGCTGCCCACCTATCCTTTCCAGCGCCAGCGCTACTGGTTCGAGTTCGACGCCGGGCGGAAGACGGCCATCCAGCGCGGGGCGCAGAGCGATTCTCTGCTCGGCCAGCGCCTGCCCTCGCCTTTGCAGACCGCCCAGTTCCAGGCGTATCTCAACAGGGGGTTCCTGGACGAACTCGGTCTCACCGGGCTGGCGAAGGTGGGTGTCTTGCCTCCCGCCGCCTATCTGGAGATGGCCCTCCTGGCTTCGACTCAGATCCTCGGCGTCGATAGCGTCAATCTCTCCCATGTCGAATTCTCCGATCTGCTGATCCTGCCGGAGGATGGCGGGGATCAGCTCGTGCAGTGCCTGGTCACACCCGCCGCCGATGTCTCGGCCAATGTCGAGATCTACAGCTTGCAGGGCGAGGATGATCATGGCTCCTGGTTTCTGCGGGCGCGGGGATGGGCCAATGTCGCTACTCGGGAGGGCCATATAGCCGGGCAGGGATTCGATCTCCCGGAAATCAAGGCGAGTGCGCCCGATTCTCTTTCTCTCGATGATTTTTACGCCTGTCTGAGCGCGGCGGATGGG
Organism: Caldilineae bacterium; assembly: GCA_011176555.1. Lineage (GTDB taxonomy): Bacteria > Chloroflexota > Anaerolineae > J102 > J102 > DUEF01. Next base: position 915 of record DUEF01000155.1, on the reverse strand, counting down.
GAAGGCGACCATGCGGAGAGGTTGGTTACAGAGTTATGGTTGGGCGAGGGCCGGGCCCTGGCGAAGCTGGATGGCGCCATCTTTGCGGACGGCATGAAGACGGCCGGTCGCTGGTCATCGCTGCTGGGGACCTGTTTCCAGCTCGTGGCGGTGGCGGCCAACCCGGCGGGATTCGATACGCTCTGCCTGCCCGTGGGCCTCGAACAACTTCAGATCGATGGGGAGCCGGGGCGCGAGATGTGGCTCTATGCCAGACTTCAGGAGCGCCCTGAGCAATTGTTGGATGTCTTTGTCGGGGATGTTTTCGTGATGGACGCCGCCGGTAAGGTCGTGCTCGAAGCGCTGGGCATGAAGGTGAGCGGGGCGGATGAGGCGCTGCAAGCGAGGCTGGAGGCCCTGCAGGCCAAGGGATCGGCCGGACAGGAGCAGCGCCGGGAGCCTGCGCAGGAGCTGCCACCCTTCAGCCGCGAGGACCTTCTGCTGGCCGAACCGTTGGCTCGTAAAGAGTTGTTGCAAAGCTATATGCAGACGCAATTGGCCCATGTGCTCCGTCTTTCAGCCGCCGATATCGATCTCGATCAGCCAATCACCAATCTCGGTCTCGATTCGATCATGGCCATCGAATTGAAGAATGTCGTGGAAAAGAGGCTACAGGTCGAGCTGCCTATCGCCGCCGTGGTGGAGGGACCGAGTCTGAATCAGCTGGTGGATTTATTGTTATCGCAACTGTCCGATGAAGGTTCATCCGATGCGCCTAAATTGATTCCTCTCGGCAATGTGGTCGGTGATCATCCTCTCTCTTACGGCCAGCGAGCGATGTGGCTCCAGCACCAGGTGGCCCCGGCCAGTGTCTTCAACCCCACCTATGCCGTGCGCATCCCGGCAAAACTCGACATAACAAAATTGCATCGCGTT
>DUEF01000154.1 GCA_011176555.1 Caldilineae bacterium | reverse complement strand
CTGGCCCCGCAGCACGTGTCCTTTGATTACTGCTTTGCGATCACGATGATGGCGCAACCCCTGGCCTGGTTCGAGGCGACCGGCTTGCCAGAAGAAGCATTTGCCATCGCCCCCCTGCTGCAAAGCTACCGCCAGCATCAGGGAGATATCCACGCAGGACAGATTTTTCCCATTGGCGAAGAACCTTCGGGCGCGTCCTGGACGGGTTTTCAGTCCATCCGGGGGGAACGAGGCTATCTGCTCGTTTACCGGGAATTGAACCAACGCCCTCGCGCAGCGCTCAAACTCTGGGGGTTGGAGGGGCGCACTGTGCAATGTCGCCTTATCGCCGGGCATGGCGCCGACTTTACAGGCGCCGTAGACGGAGACGGATGCTTGACCTTCCATCTGTCTGAGCCCTTGTCGTTTGCTCTTTACGAATATCGTACATTTCTTTGAGAACCATCATGACCGTGGACACAGGCCTGCTGCCTGAACCAACCAACGCCGAGAAAATGCGTGGCCTCCCCTGGGCCATCGTTGGCAACGTTGGCAACACCGTCTTCAACAGTCTCACCGTTGTTGGCGGAGCGGTCTTTGTGCTGTTCCTGAACGAACTGGGGTTAAGCAAAACGCAGTTAGGATTTACGTTGTCCCTGGTTCCTTTTTTCGGCTTGCTTGCCCTGTTCATCGCCCCGACCGTGGCGCGCTATGGCTTCAAACGCGCGTTTCTCGCTGCCTGGGGAGCCAGGTCCGCCATCACCGCACTTTTTCTACTGACGCCCTGGATTTTGATGCGTTATGGAAGCCAAAGCGCTTTCATTTTCATCATTGTCGTTGTGGCCTTAAAGGCTATCTTCCAGACGATAAACGCCACGGCCTCCCATCCCTGGGTACAGGAGTTCGTTCCCAATGCCGTGCGGGGGAAATTTACGGCTACCAGCAACTTGTGGGGCACCATATCGGGGTTGTTGGCTGTTGCCGGGGCCGGATACGTGCTCGAAAATTACGCTGGATTGGGCCGCTTTGGACTGCTGTTTGGGATAGGCGTATGTTTCAGCCTGATAGCTATCTGGGCGATGTCGTTTGTGCCCGGCGGTGCGGCAATCGTTTTCGGAAAAGAGAAGACCCGTTATCCTTATCACCAGGCCCTGGTAGATGCAGTTCGTGACATAGATTTCCGGCGTTATCTCATCGGCGTGGGATTGGTCACATTGGGGACAGTGCCATTAGCGGCTTTCTTTCCTCTCTTCATGCAGGATGAAGTAGGGCTAAGTTCGGGGCAGGTCGTGTGGTTGGGAACCGGATCGCTGTTGGGGTCATTGCTGTCCATTTACTTGTGGGGCTGGGCTGCCGACCGTTATGGCAGTAAACCGGTGATGCTATCCAGCCTGATAGTCGGTACATTGCTATCTGTCTGTTGGCTGCTGATACCGCGGCATAGTGACTTGAGTTTCTACATGGCGATGGCCCTCGCCTTCTTGTTGGGCCTGGTCAGCGGGGGCTGGGGTATCGGTTATGTGCGGCTGCTTTACGTCAGTGTTGTTCCTCCAGCCAGGAAAACGCAATATATGGCCCTGTTTCAGGCCTGGATAGGACTTGTCACCGGCGTTAGCCTGCTGGTTGCCGGTCAACTGCTGGACTATTCCGGTGGCGTATCCGGCCAATTCCTGTTTCTGACACTGAGTCCCTATCTCGTTCTTTTTGCCGCCCGTCTGATCTTTCCCCTGGCCAGTGTTCTATTTCTCAAACCCATTCGCGCCGATGAATCTGTCACGACAGGAGAATTTGTGGGCATGTTCCTGCGAGGAAACCCCTTTGTGGCAATGGAATCGCTCATCGGTTTTCATCGGGCCAAGAGCGAGATTGCTGCGGTATCGATGACCGAGCGCTTGGGTCAAGCCAAAAGCCCGCTGATTGTCGAAGAATTGTTGAAGGCGCTCGCCGATCCAAGATTCAACGTCCGTTTTGAAGCCATCATCTCCATTGCCCGCACCAGGTCGGATCACAGATTGACTCAGGCATTGGCCCGGGTTTTGAAAGGGGATAACCCCGCTCTTAGTGTCATCGCAGCCTGGGCGTTGGGGCGGATCGGAGAGCCTGGCGGGCAGACAGCACTGCGGGAGGGGCTCAATTCCAGATACCGTTCTGTTCAAGCCCACTGCGTTAGAGCGCTGGGTGCTTTGGGTGATAGCGACAGCATCCCCCTGCTGCGGGAACGCCTGAACACAGAAACGGATCCCGGCCTGCAAATGGCGTATGCGTCGGCGCTGGGGCAGCTCGGCGCAAGAGAAGCGACGGGCAAACTGTTGGCTCTCTTGCGCGGCAATGAGGACGAGGAACAGCGAATGGAGTTGGCCCTGGCCCTGGCGCGTATTGTCGGTAACGACAGCGAATATATCCAACTATTTCGTGCTACTCAAGCAGAAGTCGAAACACCTATCTCGCAAGCCGTCTTTTCCCTGAAGAAAAAACTGGACAAACTTTTTGCCGCTGACAGCGATCTCCCCATCTTAATCGACGAGTGCGCCAATGCCTGGGCAAAGGGAGATACAAGCACCGGAGCAGCTTCCCTCAGGCAATTGATCCTTCTCGTAACGCCTGCCAAACAGGAAGGACAAAAAGGCGCTCGCATAACCATTCTTCACCATTGTGCGGAGCGCCTGGATGAATTCGACGCAACGCGTATCGAATATGTACTACTTGCCCTGCATACGCTCAACACAGGCTGGTTGTAGAAAGGAGTGAGGAGGCATCATTATGGCCAATTTACGTGACCAATTCACCAATCCTCCGCTTCGTTATCGTGGCGCGCCGTTCTGGTCGTGGAATGATCGGCTGCAAGTCGAGGAATTGACGCGCCAGGTACGCGATATGAAGGCTCACGGCATGGGCGGCTTCTTCATGCACTCCCGCGAGGGGTTGGAAACCGAATACATGGGCGATGAGTGGCTGACCTGCATCCGCGAAACGGTTCAAGAGGCCAAAAAATTTGGCATGAACGCCTGGCTGTACGACGAGGACCGCTGGCCATCCGGCTTCGCCGGAGGATTGGTTCCTGCCCGCGGGGGTGACGCTTTCCGCGCCAAGATGCTGACGATGGAAATTGTTGAGGGAGAATTCACGCTCGGCGACGACGTATTGGCGCTTTTCAAAGCTCGCCTGGATGATGGCGGCAGCAAATTGCGCCAACTCTCCCGCCTCCCCCTGCCCAACTCCGGCCAGCTTTCTGCACCCGGAGCAGGTGACGTGTGGCTGGTGTTCCGGCGAGTGGTCTCCGCGCCGCAAGCGTGGTTCAACGACGACGCCCCGCCCGACAATCTCAATCCCGACTCGGTGGCGGCTTTCATCGACATCACCTACGAAGCTTATCGCCGCGAGGTTGGGGATGAGTTTGGCGAGACCATCCCCGGTATCTTCACCGACGAGCCAAACATCGACGCCATGCTCATGCAGTCCAATCTGCCGCATCTGCCCTGGACCGACGGCCTGGCCGAGTATTTCACGGCGCAGCGCGGCCATGACCTGCTGGACACTATCCCATACGTTTTTTTAGACGGCGTAGAGTCAGACAAAGCGCGCCACGACTACTGGCAAACGATCAGTGAACGCTTTGTACAAGCCTACTCGAAGCAAATCGGCGAATGGTGCGAGGTTCAAAATCTGGCTTACACCGGGCATTTTTTGTGGGAAGGCGATATGGGGATAGCGGTCAGAAAAAATGGATCTGTCATGCCCCACTATCGCTATCAGCACGTGCCCGGCGTCGATGTTCTGACTGTGCAAACCGGCGAGACCCTGACCATCAAACAATGCACCAGCGTGGCCCATCAATTTGGCCGCGAGTTTGTGCTCTCCGAGACTTATGGCTGCTCGGGCTGGGAGATGACCTTCGAGGAACAAAAATGGGTCGGTGATTGGCAATACGCCCTGGGCGTCAGCCTGCGCTGCCAGCATCTGGCTCTTTACACTCTGCGCGGCTGCCGCAAGCGGGATTATCCCCCTTCGTTCAATTACAACACCACCAGTTGGAAGTACAACGGCGTGGTGGAAGACTATTTCGCCCGCGTGGGGCTGCTGACCACGCAGGGGCGGGCCGTGCGGGATGTGCTGGTGCTGCATCCTGTCGCCACAGTCTGGACGATGGTCCCCGCTGTTGTTGGCCCGGAGAGACGCGATGCGGGGTTGCTCCCGGCCAGTCTCTTTGGCGAGACCATCAATCAATTTGCGAAAACGGTGTTGTCAACCCACTACGATTTCGACCTGGGCGATGAGCAACTAATGGCCGAATTTAGTCGGGTGGATGGTGAAACGCTGTGGGTGAACCAGGCTCCGTACAAAGTTATCATCCTGCCGCCGGGAACCAAAACCTTGTTGAGCAGCACGGTTAATTTGCTGGAACGATTTTTGGACGCGGGAGGACAAATCATCGCCATCGAGCCGACGCCGACCATGATAGAAGCTGAGTCCGACAAACGCATCGTTGACCTGCTGCGCCGCCCCGGCGTCACCACGTTGCCCGATGCGGGCGCGTTGCAGGCCGCCCTGGAAACAGCCATCCCCAGGCGGATCAGCATTTGTGATGAGGTCGGGCAAGAGGCGGGCAGTTTCCTTTACATGCAGCGCATCACCGCTGACAAATACATCTTTTTCGTCGTCAACAATGACCGCAACAACGCCCATCGCGTAACCCTCATCTTCGAGGGGCGCGGGCGGCTGGAAGAGTGGAATCCGTTGACCGGCGATATCACGGTTGTGCCGGTGCAGGCATTGGACAACGCCGTGCGTTTTGAGACCGACTTCGGCCCGGCGGGGTCGCGGTTGTATGTGATGGACTTGAATACCGAGCCGGACACCAGCGCGCCGGGAAGTATGTTGAGCGACTCCGGGTTATTCGCACCGGGCTACGCTTTGGGCAAGTCTTTCATCGGGCCGGTCTGCCATTTCCGGCGCACCGACCCCAACGTCCTGACGCTTGATGTGTGCCGCTATCAACTGGACCAGGGTGATTGGTCGGATCCTCTGCCGGTCTGGGAAGCGCAAAAGGCTATCCGGGAGGCGCTGGAGATGCGGCCCATCTTTTACAACGGTCTGCCGCAGCGTCACAAGTGGGTGGACACGCCTCACCCCAGGGACGGCGCGCCTGTCGCGTTCAGCTTCGAGTTCGAGGTGCGGGATCTGCCGGAAGAGCCTGTGTTCCTGCTCGTGGAGGGTGCGCTGGATTTCGAGGTGACACTCAATGGGGCCGCCGTTTCCAACAAGACGGCGGGTTGGTTCCTGGATCGCAGCTTTGATAAAGTGGCTTTGCCCTCGCTGCAAAAGGGCGTCAACCGACTGGCCCTCGCCTGCGCCTATCGGGAGCGGATGGAAATCGAAGATTGCTTCATCATCGGCGATTTTGGCGTGGATGTGAACCGGGCCATCGTCCGCGAACCGGAGACGCTGCGCTTCGGTGATTGGTGTCTGCAAGGCTACCTGCACTACCCCGGCAGCATGATTTACCTGGACACGATTCAACACGCCCCGACTTCCGGCAAGCGGGTATCGCTGGTGTTGGGTGCTGTGTCAGGCGTCTCGGTGGCTGTTCACATCAATGGAAAGTTGGCGGGCCACATCCCCTGGCAAGCGGCCAACGGGCTGGATAGCACCGCTCACCTGTGCGAAGGCGAAAACGAAATCGGCATCGAGGTGGTCGGCAGCCCCAGAAATATGCTCGGCCCCCTGCATCAAAAAACCGGCCACCTGCCCTGGACCGATTGGGTTTCGTTCCGCCTTCAGGGGGGCGACTACACGCCTGAATACGTTCTCCATCCGTATGGTCTGTTTGGACAGGTCGAGATTATTAAGAACTGAAGGAACTCATACAGGAAGATGAGGAAACTATGAAAAAAATTGTCTTAATCGGCGATTCAATTCGCATAGGATATCAACCAACCGTTCAACAAGAACTGGCGGGCCAGGCAGATGTCTGGGGGCCGGAAGAAAATGGGGGCGAGAGCCGCTATGTGCTGGCGCGGCTCGATGATTGGGTGATCTCCCGCCACCCGGACATCGTGCATCTCAACTGCGGCCTGCATGACTTGCGCAAAGAATTCAATGCAACCACATCGGCAGTCCCGCTGGATGAGTATCGGGCCAACCTGGAAAAGATATTCCAGCGCATTCGGGATCACAGCTCTGCCAGGATCATCTGGGCGATGACCACGCCGGTCAACGAGCAGTGGCACCACGCAAACAAGCCCTTTGACCGTTTCGAAGCGGACGTCCTGGCCTACAATCGCCAGGCGCAGGAGGTGGCGGCGCGGTTTGGGGCCGAGATCGACGATCTGTACGCCGTCGTCACCCGCGCCGACCGGGACCAGTACCTATTGCCAGATGGTGTGCATTTCAGCGAGGCCGGGTACACACTGCTTGGCCGGGCCGTTGCAGAGGCTTTGACTAGATGAGCATCGATCTTCATTTCAGCGAACAAGACTGGCAGCGCATCGAGCGGGATTGGTCCGCCTGGTGGGCGGGAGAACTGGAGCGCCCTATCGTTGTCATCGAAGGCTCTGAACCGCCCGCTGGCGAGCTGCCGCCCGCCTACCGGGTGACGGGAGGCTATCCGCTGGAAATGCCCGCCAGTGAGGTGCTCGACCGTTATCAGGTGCATCTCGAAGCCAGGCGTTTTTACGGCGATGCCTGGCCCAAATGGTGGCCCAACTTTGGGCCCGGTATCATGGCCGGATTTCTGGGCGCAAAAGTAGGTTTCACCGCCAGGACAGGGTGGTTTGAGCCGTCCGCGCAGACAAGCATCCAGGATTTGCACCTGGCCTATGATGGTGACAACGTCTGGCTGCGGCGGGTGTATGAACTGACGCAGGCGGCTGTAGAACGCTGGGGAGACAGAGTCTCGGTTGCGCACACCGACCTCGGCGGCAATCTCGACATCCTGGCCTCGCTGCGCACCACCGAGCAGCTTCTCTTCGACCTGTACGACGATCCCGACGAGGTTGAGCGTCTGGCGGGCGAGATCACCCGCTTGTGGATCCGCTACTACGACGAATTTCACGACATCATCCACTCCGCTGGACGGGGCATAACCGCCTGGTCTCCTGTGTGGGCGCCTGGCCGGCACTACATGCTGCAATGCGACTTTTCCTACATGATTTCACCGCGGATGTTCGAGCGTTTTGTGCTGCCCGACATCGCCGCTTGCTGCGAGACGCTGGATTACGCCTTTTACCACCTGGATGGCAAGGGACAGATCCCGCATTTGGACATGCTGCTCTCACTGGATCGCCTGCGCGGGATTCAGTGGATACCCGGTGCCGGCCAACCGCCGGAGGAAGAATGGCTGCCACTGCTCAAACGTATTCGTGATGCCGGGAAACTGTGCCAGGTTTACGCCAGCCCCCAGGGCGCGCGGACGATTGTGCGCGAACTTGGCGGGCGAGGCTTTGCCTTTTCCATTATGCAATCCATGTCTCAGGATGAAGCGGAAAGTCTTTTATACGAGTTAGGAGTCGTGAATCGTGAAAGATGAACAACGCCTGTTCTCCCATTTGAAAAGGAGATGAGAATGACCTCTATGACCCCGCGTCAGCGCGTACTCACTGCGCTTAACAGAGAAGTGCCTGACCGTGTGCCCTTTGAGTTGAGCTACGGCAGTTTCACCCCGTCGCTGATGGACACCTACGTTATCAAAACCGGTGATCAAAACCCGGAAGTGTACTGGAACTATCCCATTCGCTCGGTGATGTTTCGTCCCACGCCGGCATTTCGCCTCTGGCGCACCTACTCCGCTTACTATCCCGACCAGTTGCCGGTGGGTGCAAACATCGGCCAGTTTGGCGTCGCCAGCGTCCTCGGTTCGACGGAGCACTTTGCCCGCAAGATCTCCCCGCTAAAGAATGCTGCTACTGTCGAGGAAATCGCTGACTATCCTCTACCTGATCCGCTGAATCCAGGCCGCCATGCCCACCTCAAAGGCGCTGTCGCCGACCTGCACGCGCAGGATTTGGCTGTGCAGGGCGAACTTAATGTCACGATTTTTGAGACAGCCTGGGCCATTCGCGGCTTCGAGGAAACGCTGGCCGATTTAGCTCTGAATCCGGATATCGTCGAGACCTTGTTCGAGCGACTGACAGCGATCCGCATTGTCGAGGCGTGTCAATTGGCGGAAGCGGGGGTGGACGTGTTGCGCCTGGGCGATGATGTAGCCGGACAAACAGGGATGCTGATGAGTCCGACCATGTGGCGACGTTGGCTCAAACCACGGCTGGCCCGGATCATCGAAGCTGCCAAAGCAATCAAACCGGACATCCATATCTTTTACCACTCGGACGGCGATTGCCGGGCGATCATCCCAGAACTAATCGAAATAGGGGTGACGGTGCTCAATCCCATCCAGCCGGAGTGCATGGACCCGGCCCAACTCAAAATCGAATACGGAGATCGGCTGGCGTTTTGGGGTGCTATCGGCACGCAAAGCACGATGCCGTTTGCCACGCCAGAGGAAGTG
>DUEF01000153.1 GCA_011176555.1 Caldilineae bacterium | reverse complement strand
CGCGCCTGACTCTGACCCCCGATCAGGTTGCCGACACCGACCTGGCCAATTTCTCGATCTATCTCCTGAAAACATCCGCCCTGCGCTATGCACTTGCTCGCCTGAACCGCGACAACGCCCAGCAAGAAGAATATCTCTCCGACATTATCACTATCCTCGCTCAGGAGCGCACCGGAGCCGCGGTGCGCTTCAATGTGCAGTTTCTCAAAGTAGAAAATGCCAACCATGTCATGGCCTTCAATGACCCGGCCGAGCTGCTCGAAATCGAGGCATACACTCAATCCAAGAAACGCCAGACGATGACCCCAGAACTGCCGTCCAGCGATGCCTTTCGCACGATAGCGGACTGGCAGCGGGCATTTCGGCGTTTGTATGAGGAGAAACGCCACCCGGAAGAAACACTGTGGAACAAATTGGCCGGGTATTACGGCGACGATGTGACGCTGATACAGGGTCGTGTTCAGGCTTATCTGACAGTGTTAGATTATGCGGCTCGTTTAGTGGGACAGGATAAAGCGGTGCTGCTCGTGCGCTCCCCAGGTCGGGTTAATTTGATGGGTCGGCATATCGATCACCAAGGCGGAAGCTGCAATCTGATGACCATCGGTTACGAGACTCTGGCGGCCATCCATCCGCGCAAGGATGACCGTATTCGCTTGTTCAATCTCGACAGGGAGCAATTTCCAGATCACGAGTTCTCTATCGGCGAGTTGGTCGCAGACTTGCCCTGGGATGACTGGATATCGTTGGTCAACAGCGAGAAAGTCTCCCAAATGGCTCTCGAAGCGGGTGGCGATTGGTCGCAGTACATCAAGGCGGCGGTGCTGCGTCTGCAAAAGAAGTTCTCCGCCCTCCAATTGCGCGGCGCGGACATCATCGTGGCCGGCGACATTCCTATCGCCGCCGGCCTGAGTTCATCCTCCGCTCTGGTCGTGGCCGCGGCCGAGGCGATGGTCGCAATCAACCAACTGGATATCTTTCCCTCCCAACTGATCGACCTGTGCGGAGAGGGAGAATGGTTCGTGGGCACGCGGGGAGGAAACGCCGACCACGCCGCCATCAAGCTGGGGCAGAGGTCCCGCGTCGTCCAGGTCACATTCTTCGATTTTGCCGTGCAAGACGTTGTCCCTTTTCCCAGAGAGTACGTGTTAGCGATCTGTGATTCTGGCATCAAAGCCCGGAAAACGAACAATGCCCGGGATCAGTTCAATCACCGCGTGGCCTGCTACCACATTGGCTTCAAATTGATTCGTAAGCTCTTTCCCCAATATGCCCCTTTGCTACATCACCTGCGCGATGTGAACGTACGCACCTTAAACATTCCCCTGGCTTGGATTTACGAGATTCTACTACACCTGCCCGAGCAAGCCACCCGCGACGAATTGCGGGCGGCGCTGCCCGACGAAAGCGACAACCTCGAATCGCTCTTTGCCACACACCAGCCCCCGGCAGATGGCCTGTATCCCATCCGGGGAGTGGTGTTGTTCGGTCTGGCCGAGTGCGAGCGCAGTCGTCTCTTTGCAGGCGCACTCAGAGGCCGGCGCATCTCAGAGATCGGGCGGCTGATGAATGTTTCGCACGATGGAGATCGAGTGGCGCGCTTCGCCAGTGACGGAAAACAACAACCCTACCGGGCGCAAACATCGAACGACTACTTGCTTGACTTGATTGGCGACCTGAAAAGTGGCGAGCCGGAGCGGGTGATCAAGGCTCAGTTACAGTGGCAGCCCGGCAGCTACCGGTGCAGTGTGGCCGAGGTGGATCGTATGGTGGATATCGCCCTCCGCACCGAGGGGGTGGCAGGCGCACAATTGGCCGGAGCCGGGCTGGGGGGCTGCATGATGGCGCTGACTCGCAAAGACGCCATTCCCGCATTGGCTGAAAATCTGAACGAAGGCTATTATCGCCCTTGCAACAAAGCACCTTCCATCCTGCTCAGCACCCCAGTTGCCGGCAGCGACGTTTTATTTGTAAATCCTTGATCCTGAATACTGGATATTTCTGTGCCCCCGTTAATCTGCGAATATCCAATACCCAATATCCAAATCTAAACGGAGCAAAACGATGACCGAAACCCCAAAAACAAAAATCGGACTACTGGGCTTGATGTTCGACCTGTACGAGCGCTGGCCCGAAATCAAACCGCTGCTGGCCGAGTTCGCCGGAGAACTGGTGGAGACCCTCTCTCCCTTTGCCGAAGTGGATTTTCCCGGCGTATGCACCACTCGTGAGCAGGTGGAACGGGCGGTCGCCGGCTTTGAAGCGGATGGCGTAGACCTGCTCATGGTTGTCATGCTCAGCTACGCGCCCAGCCACATCGCTCTACCCGCCCTGATTCGCACACCCCTGCCCGTCTTACTGTTCAACACCCAACAACTCCACGCCATCTCTCAGCAGACCGTTTCCCTGGACACGACCAGGAATCACGGCATGCACGGCGTACAAGACCTGGCGAACGTATTGCTGCGAGCCGGGCGGGATTTCCACCTTGTCACCGGCCATTATCAGGACGAGCGAACCCTGGCGCAGGTCAAATCCTGGTGCGACGCCGCCCGCACGGTGAGGTTCATGCGCCAGATGCAAATCGGGCTGCTCGGCCATGCGATGGAGGGGATGGGCGATTTCGGTCTTGATGAAACCACTTTTCTCGCCCAGGCCGGGATTACGGTGCGCCGCATCCCAATGAAAACCGTCGCAGACCTGGCTCAAGCCGCGCCCCAGGCGGAGATCGCCCGGCAGATGGCCGCCGACCGCGAGCGTTTCCAGTTTCAGGAAGACATCACCAGCGAGGAGCACGAGGCCAGTTCTCGTTTGGAGTGGGCGCTGCGCCAGATTCTGCGCCGGCGCCAGATGCACGGTTTCGCCGCGCATTTCATGGCCATCGGCGATGACGGCCGTCTCGACACCCTGCCTTTCCTGGCCGCCTCGAAGCTGCTGGGTGAAGGCTACGGCTTTGGCGGCGAGGGCGACGTCACCAGCGCCGCGGCTGTGGCGATGATGGCGGAATTGGCCGGCGCCGCCAACTTCACCGAGATGTTCAGCATGGATTTTGCAGGTAATGCGGTGTTGATGATGCACATGGGCGAAGGAAACTGGCAAATGGCGCGCAAAGACGAACCAGTGCATTTATTGCGCAGCGCTCTGGATTTGGTGGATTTACGCCATGCGCCGTTGCTGCCGGCGTTCAGCCTGGAACCGGGCCCGGCCACACTGGTCAGCCTCACCACGGTTGCCGAAGGCCAACTCAAGTTCATCGTTACCGAGGGCGAGGTTGTCGATTTCCCCTACGTCGCCGATATGGGCCGCCCGCATTACAAGTTCAGGCCCCAAGGCGACCTGAGCGATTTTTTGACCCGTTTCAGCCTGGCAGGCGGCTCTCACCACCAGGCGATGGCTTATGGCTGTTGGGCAGGCGCTGTGGAGAAGATCGCCGCGCT
>DUEF01000152.1 GCA_011176555.1 Caldilineae bacterium | reverse complement strand
TCGATACAGCCATAAGGGAAAGGCGTTGGCGTATAGGTCGGCGTGTGGGTCGGCGTGTCGGTGGGCGTGGGCGTCACTGTTGGCGTTTCACAGATGAGATCTTCCTCTTGCAGGATAAACACGTTGTCATCGAACCATTCCCAGCCGGGATTGTCGAACCGAATGTGATCGGGGGCGACGACAGTGCCTTCAGGCGCCAATGCAGCGATCGCGACGTAACCCGCCGGCGGGAACACTAGCGTGTGATCATAATTGGGGTACGGTGGCAGCAGGACAAAGTGGAATGAGCCGTCCGCCTGTGAGTATTTCGTCTGGTAGAGGAAGTCCAGATCATCTGGCAATTGACTGCGCCACGTTTCTAGAAGGACATCAGGCATCGGCACAAGGCCTTCACAGGTGAGATCGTAGACAATGCCATGAATACGCGTGCCCTCGGTGGAAGGCGTGGGGGTTGGCGTCGCCTGTTTGTTCTTGAAACGGATATCACCATCGTCATAAACGCCATTGCAGATGTCTCCCGCCGCGACCGGGGAGATGAACTGCGGGGACGTGACAGGCGCCCAGCCAGTCTGCATTTCCTCCCAGAACAGATAGGAGCCCTCCGGCAAATCATCGAATTTGAAGTAGCCGTTGCCGTCGGTCATCTGGGTGTATTCGGTGGCGTTGGCGTCATTGGCCAGGCGAGCGTGAATGGTCCATCCTGGCAGGCCGACATGTTGATCGTCAACCTTCCAGCCTTCCTTACAACCCGTGGCTTGCTGTGGCGCTGCGTTAATCACTGAAGAGACGTCTTCTCCCGGTGATGTTGGGATCGCTGCGAAAGTCGTCAACTGACCGAAGACGAGTAATAGTGCGACAAGCGTCAACACGCCGAGTGCGACGATGTGGAGTCGTCTTCGGTTGGCTGGTTGTATAATTCCTTGCATAATGCCCTCCAATTGTCTCAGTTTGGGATGAGGAAGCTGCCCGGTGGAAGAGTTTGTGAGTAGCGTGTGACAATAGGCCAGAAAATGACAGTGAGTCAACATAACAACTATAAACTATCTTTTGTCATTTGTCAATACATTCATTGGCGGTAGGTATGTTTTGTTTGGTGGATTTGTTTAGATGGCCTGGAATCTGCGTCTTTCGTTAGTTTTATCTTCGGTTCTGTGAAATTTTAAGAAAACGGTCCATTCGGTTTTTCTTTTTCAATTCGTTCATTTGATTCGAGTCGCTGCCTGACGAACATTCGAAGAATAGTCCGATAACCAGGACCTTCGGGCGGTTACACCATCGTTGGTAGATGGGATGGAAGCTTGAACGATTGCAAACGGGAAAACCTAATGATAGCCACTTCGGCGGCGTATGTTGGCGGCGCTTGCGCACCACTGCTACAGGGGCGCAGATCGTTGGCAATTTCTCTTGTTTCGGGTATGATGGTTACAGAAAAGTTTAGCAGTAGGTGTTTGACACTGGTAACATAAGAGAATGTCTGTTTCGGGCTTCTCGTGGTCGTTGTTGAACACGCATTCTGTCACTGTAACCGGATCATTCTCAAAACAACAGAAAAGGTGCAAACGCCTGTTCTCATCAGGAGATCGGATCATGTTGCTAAAGCAGTTGGAAACCTATCGCAAAATCGTTAAACTTCCTGACGGCGTGAGTGTGTTGCTGCGCCCGATGACGCCGGACGATTGTGAAGCGCTTGTCGCTCTGTTTTCACCGGCCAGTGACGAAGATGTTCGTTATCTGCATCACGATGTGAGGGATCCGGAAGTCGTGCGCGCTTGGTGCGATGAATTGGATCTCGCGCGAGTGTTGCCGTTGATGGCGTTAGTGCGAGAACGCGTAGTCGGACAGGCCACCTTGCATTTTCGCAAAGGGCCCGAACGTCATATCGGGGAAGTGCGCATTTTTCTGGCGAAAGACTACCGGCGTCGCGGTTTGGGCACCAAAATGATGGAAACGCTGATCGAGTTGGCTCGCAAACACGATCTGCAATCCCTGGTGGCGGAGATCGTGACAGATCAGGCTAAGCTGATCAAAGCATTTCAGGGACTGGGTTTTGAATGGTGTTGCACCCTGGAGGATTACTTTATGCTCCCAGATGGCGACGTACGCGATGTCGCCATACTGATGCTGCGGTTACGAACGAAAACTGGCGAGTTTTGATATACAGAATACATCCGCCTAATTTCAACTCCAAAGGGGACAATATCATTGTGACAACCGAAGCGACAGCCGAAGCGATAGCTGATGGCCCAATCAAAATAGCCTGTCGAAATGTATGGAAAGTTTTTGGACCGCATCCTGAACGCATCATGGACTCCCTGGAACCGGGGTGGACAAAAGCGGATGTGTTAGAGCAAACAGGGCATGTGGTGGCGGTGAAAGATGTCTCGTTTGAGGTCAAAGAAGGTGAGACATTTGTGGTGATGGGTTTGTCGGGCAGCGGCAAATCCACCCTGGTGCGTTGCCTCACCCGCCTGACCGATCCGACGGCCGGACAGGTGCTGATGGATGGCGAAGACGTGCTGGCGATGAATGATGCCGAGTTGCGGGCGCTGAGACGGCGAAAGATGAGCATGGTCTTCCAACACTTCGGCTTATTCCCGCACCGCAAAGTTATCGATAACGTGGCGTATGGTTTAGAAGTGCAGAAAATCGACAAAAAACAGCGTTACGAGCGGGCGAATGAAGTGTTGGAGATCGTGGGATTGAGCGGATGGGGAGATTACTACCCGGGTGAGTTGAGTGGTGGGATGCAGCAGCGGGTCGGGCTAGCTCGAGCGCTGGCGGTAGACCCCGAGATCTTGTTCTTCGACGAACCTTTTAGCGCCCTGGACCCACTGATCCGTCGCGAAATGCAGGATGAACTCATCAGACTCCAGGAGCACATGCAAAAAACCATCGTCTTCATCACCCACGATTTCCTGGAAGCCATCAAGCTGGCCGATTACCTCGCCATCATGAAGGATGGGGAAGTCGTGCAAATGGGAACATCGCAAAACATCATTCTGCATCCGGCGGATGATTACGTGCAGGAGTTCACCGAAGATGTGCCCCATTCTCGCGTGGTCACGGCCGGCGCGATTATGCGACCGCCCCAGCCTGATGATGAACCCGAGCAGTTTCCTGCTGTCCACCCCGAAACGACCCTCCACGATCTGGTTCCTATCGCCGCGGAATACGATGCCCGTCTTTCTGTACGCAACGAAGGGGGCGATTTGATCGGCATTGTCGATCGGCGCACGCTGATGCTGGCATTGGCTGGCCAGAAGGTGAACGGATCATGACGCAATCACTTGGCGCCAAATCCACAACGCCCATATCCGCACAGGTGCAACGCTACCAGTGGTGGCTTTTTCTGGCGGTGCTGCTCTTGCTATGGGCGGTGTTACGTTTTGTTCCCTGGGATGCTTTCACCTTTCCCGAAGCGTGGAACCTACACTTGCGTGAGCCAATCGACGCATTTCGCTATTGGGTGATCGGCAATCGCAATACGCATTGGATGTTCGTCTATTTCTTCGATCCCCTTAGCGACATCATCGACCAGAGCATTCGCGGCGTCGAAAATTTCCTGTTGTGGCTGCCGTGGCCGTTATCTGTGCTGAGCGTGACGCTGCTCGGGCATAAGCTCGGCGGCTGGAAGGTGGCGCTTCTGGCCGGGTTCAGTTTGCTGGCGATGGGCCTGCTGGGATTGTGGGAAGAGAGTATGCAGACACTGGCGATTATCGTGATTTCCGTGTTGATTGCGCTTCTTCTCGGTATTCCTCTGGGGATTTGGGCGGCGCGCAATGACCGAGTCGACGCCACGTTGCGCCCTCTGCTCGACGCCATGCAGACCATGCCGGCCTTCGTTTACCTTATCCCGGTGCTGTTGTTCTTCGGGATTGCACGCGTGCCGGCCACCATCGCCACCGTGATCTACGCTCTGCCCCCGGCCATCCGCCTCACCAACCTTGGTATTCGCCATGTGCCTTACGAGACCGTCGAGGCCGCCCGCGCCTTCGGCGCGACGCCCCGCCAGGTCTTGTTCCGGGTGCAGATTCCCCTGGCCATGCCCACCATTATGGCCGGCGTCAATCAAACCATCATGATGGCGCTGGGCATTGTCGTGATCGCCGCCCTGATTGGCGCCGGCGGGCTGGGGCGAGAAGTGCTGGTCGGGTTGCAGCGCCTACGCGTGGGACAGGCCTTTGCCGCTGGCCTGGCCATCGTGTTCATGGCCATCATGCTGGACCGCTTGAGCCATGCCCTGACCGAAGTGGATGTCAGCCAGAGGCGTTCACAGAAATACGGTCGCGGGCGCTGGGATGATGTGAAAGATCGATTCCCGCTTTTTGTACGTCGTTACGCTTACTTATTGCTATTGGCGCTCTTGATTATCGTCACCTTCGCCGTGCATTGGTTTATCACCGACCTGCAAACTTTTCCCGACAGTTGGCACATTCCCATCGAAGCGCCCATCGATACCGGCGTGCGTTGGATGCGGGATAACCTCTATAACATCGGCAATACCGGCGTCGGCACGGGCCCCTTCAGCGACTTTCTCACCATTTACGTACTAACGCCCCTGCGAAATCTATTTACGATTTGGGTCCCCTGGCCAGTGGTGATCTTGGCTATGGCGGGCATCGCCACAGCAGCTGGCGGCTGGCGACTGGGTGTGGCCACGGCGGTGGGGGTGCTTTTCATGGGGTTGCTGAGTATGTGGATACAAAGCATGGACACGGCCAGCCAGGTGATCGTGGCCGTGGCGCTGGCAATCATCATCGCTGTGCCCCTGGGCATTCTCTCCGCCGAAAGTAATGCTTTCCAAGCCGCCCTTCGTCCTGTACTCGACTTTATTCAGACCATCCCGCCATTCGTCTATCTCGTGCCGGTGATCATGCTCTTCAACGTCGGTCGCGTGCCCGGCATTATCGCTTCCGTCCTCTACGCTCTGCCCCCCGCTGTTCGTCTTACCGATTTAGGCATCCGCAGCGTGGACAAGGAGACAATCGAGGCTGCCCGAGCATTCGGCTCAACTCCCCGTCAGATCCTGTTCAAGGTGAAGTTGCCTCTGGCCATGCCCTCGATCATGATGGGCGTGAACCAGACCGTGATGATGGTGCTGGCGATGGTCATCATCGCTGGCTTGGTCGGCGGCGGCGGTTTGGGCCTGGAAGCGGTGATCGGTCTGGCCAAGACGCAGACGGGCCGGGGTGTGGAAGCGGGCATCGCCATCGTGATCATGGCCATGATCCTGGACCGCATGACCCAAGCCTGGGCGAAAAAATGGCAGGTGGTGGAACAGCACTGACGTTGAAACGCCAGGCTGCTACGCGAAACCCGTTCAAAACGGGTTGAGAGCCAGTGCGCTTCAGCGTACTTCCCGTAACAGCCGCCGATTTATGAACATTGCAGAAATAAAACGGTAATAGGTTGGAGTGACCTCCGGGAGGTCTTGGTTGCCTGATTATTTATTGAAGGTTCATCAATCGGTGGTTGCGGCGGCGGAAAAAGAAAAAGGCCCCCGATAATTCGAGGGCCTTGTGTTTTACGACGTTACGACAGATGCTACGGGAAACGCGTCCAAGATGGATGAGAGCCAGTGCGCTTCAGCGTACTTCCCGTAACAGCCGCCGATTTATGAACATTGCAGAAATAAAACGGTAATAGGTTGGAGCGACCTCCGGGAGGTCTTGGTTACCTGATTATTTATTGAAGGTTCATCAATCGGTGGTTGCGGCGGCGGAAAAAGAAAAAGGCCCCCGATAATTCGAGGGCCTTGTGTTTTGCGACGTTACGACAGATGCTACGGGAAACGCGTCCAAGATGGATGAGAGCCAGTGCGCTTCAGCGTACTTCCCGTAACAGCCGCCGATTTCAATCGGTGGTTGTGGCGGTGTTAAGGCAACCAAGCCTTCCACGTGTCTTCGTTGGCCTCAATCCATGCCCGGGCCGCTTCCTCGGGGCTCTTGTCCTCAAGTTCCACGGCAGCGATCATTTCGATTTGATCCTGGGTGGTGTAATTGAAATTCTTGAGGAACGTGTAGGCGTCAGGGGCGTAATCTTTCAGGCCAGACCAGAAGATCTTGAAAAGATCGTCAGAAGGATAGGCGCAATCGACGCCGCCGCTCTCGATCTTGGCGTAGCATTCGTCGCTGTAAGGCGGCAGTTCCACCTGCACCAAATCATACTTGGCAAAGATGGAGTGCGGCGTCCAGAAATAGAAGAGAATGGGATCTTCCCGGCTGTAGGCTGCATCCAACGCCGCCAGAATCGCTTCCTCCGATCCAGCAACCACGACCTCCATCGAAAGACCCAGATTGGGGATAATCTGATCTTCGTACTGCACCCAACTGGGATCGCCCGCCAGGAACTGGGCCTTGTCGCCGGTTTCGGCAGTGGCGTACAGCTTCGCAAGCTCGGGATCGGCGAAACCTTCCCAGGTGGCGAATTCCGGATGCTGGTCGATCATGTACTTCGGCGTGAACCAACCGATCACGCCGACAGGCCCCAACAATCCGCCATTTTCGACGACTTTCTGGCCATCGATGTATTCGGCGACGTTCTCGGCATGACCCGAAGGCCACACTTCCAGGCTGGCATGGAGATCGCCGCTGGCAAGGGCCGTCCATTGCGCGTTCTCGTCCAGCGTGGTCGTCTCGACCGGGTAGCCCAACTGCTCTTCCAGCAGGATCTTGGCCACCGCGACATTGACCGCCGAACCCGACCAGGGATTCTCGGCGAACTTGATGACGGGTTTTTCTTTGGCGGCTGGTTGGCCGGCCGGTGGCGCACAAGCAACCACAAGGATAGCTAGCATAGCGACGGCAGCGATCAACAAAAACAGTTTGTGATGTTTGCGTGACATAATCTCCTCCGGGGAAATGTGCAGCGAAGCCGATTTCTGATTACTCGCAGTGAGAAATGTTGTCGGCATTGACAATGCGCCTAGTATATCAGGCGGTGATAGCGTCGTCAATATCAGTTTGAGTCAATCTGTATGTAGCCAGCGCTGAATCGCACCCCAGACAAAATAATAGTTGACAGCGTCGAAGTGCTGTGTTACGCTTCTGATATATCACCGATATGTAAGTCTAGCAGGCAGCCACCTGGCATCTGGACGATATGTGCAACAATCATTTTGCTCATCCCGACAACTGCATCAACCGCTTCCGCAACCGCCCCTTTTTCTTTTCGAGCGTAAAGGATCAGAATTCTAGCAACCGCCATCGTTGACGCCTCCACGCGTTTGTTTTTGGTGGTTGTTTTTGTACCACTTTGATAACATTGCAATACGAAGACGAAGATACTCTGTCCTCGCTGTGGAGGATGGAGCCAGGTTGCCAGTGCGTGTGTAGCTAGCGGCACGCCCCGCACCTGGTGCGAAGTCCGGTGAACCGCATCGTTTGCGTCAATCCGGCGCTGTCCCGCAACTGTAAAGCGTAGCTTGCCTCCAATTGCTGCGCTCAGCCAGACCGCTTGTCTACGTCCGCACAACGGCGTGCGTCCTCCGAGGAGAGGAAGCCAGAACCCGCAAGGGTATGGCTTCCTCTCCTTTTTAGTTCCCACGTATTGCGTGTTGCGTATTTCGTTTGATCACGCGACACGACAACAAGAGGTAGAGCATGATCACCCTTCCCACCACAGGTAGCTCCCAAGGCTTTGTTCCCTTGAGGAGATTGTCAGATTCGCAGAACGAAAAGCTTTACGAAGCGTGTCTCACGATTCTGGAGCGAACCGGCGTGCAGATTTATGATCAGGAGGCCATCGAATTACTCAAAAAGGCTGGCGTCACTGGCATCGACGGCAACCGCGTTCGCATCCCGCCCAAACTGGTTGAATCCGCCCGTAGCACTGCGCCCGAACAGGTGACGCTGTACAACCGTTATGGCGAGCCGGTGATGCCGGTGGGGGGCAGAACCAGCTACTTTGGCACCGGTTCCGATTGTCTGAACATCATCGACCATCGCACGGGCGAGCGACGCCGGTCGGTGCTAAAAGATATCGACGAAGGCGTCACGCTCGTCGACGCCCTGCCCAACGTCGATTTTACCATGTGCATGTTCCTCCCTTCCGATGTCGATCAGATGGTGGAAGATCGCTACGCCATGGCGTCGATGCTCAAACACACGACCAAACCCATCGTTTACGTCACCACCGAATTTTCGGGCTGTGTCGATGCGGTGGAGATGGCCGAAGCGGTCGTCGGCGGAGCCGAGGCGCTGCGAGAAAAACCCCTGGCGGCCTGTTACATCAACGTCACCACAGGCCTGGTGCACAACGAAGAGGCGGTGCAGAAACTGCTCTACCTTTCCGAAAAGAACCTGCCTTTCATGTACGTGCCCTCCACCCAGGGCGGCATGACGGCCCCTGTCACGGTGGCGGGCGCACTGGCGGTGGCTCAAGCCGGGGCGCTGGTGGGTTTGGTTCTCTCCCAACTCAAGCGGGAGGGCGCTCCCTTCATCATGCCGGGCTGGGGCGGCAACATGCTCGACATGCGCACCACCGTGCAGCCCTACGCCGACCCGGACAAACGCCTCACCGCCGCGGATCAAGTGCATTGGTTGGGATTGCCCATGTTCTCGCTCGCGGGCGTCAGTGACGCCAAGCTCGTCGACCAGCAGGCGGCCGCGGAAATGGCCCTGACTTTGATGGCGGAAGCGCTGGCTGGAACCCACATCGTCCACGATCTCGGCTATCTGGAATCGGGGTTGACCGGCGCGCTACCGCAGGTGGTGATCGGCGATGAAATCCTGGCCTGGCTCGCCCGTTTCATCCAGCCCATCGAGATCAATGACGAAACCCTGGCGCTCGATTTGATCGACGCAGTGGGGCCGGATGGAGAATTTCTGGGCAGCGACCACACCTTCAAGCATTTTCGGGACCGCTGGTATCCTGATTTATTCGAGCGCGCCAATTA
>DUEF01000151.1 GCA_011176555.1 Caldilineae bacterium | reverse complement strand
CGCGGCCTTCATCACGGAAATACTCGGCCATGGTCACAGCGGTCAGGCCCACGCGCAAACGGGCGCCAGGCGGCTCGTTCATCTGGCCAAAGACCATCACAGTTTGCGGCAGCACGCCCGAATCCTTCATCTCGTGCCAGAGATCGTTGCCCTCGCGACTGCGCTCACCTACACCGGCGAACACAGAGAAGCCACTGTGCTCTTCGGCCACATTGCGGATCAGCTCCTGAATGATAACCGTCTTGCCCACGCCAGCGCCGCCGAAGATGCCGGTTTTGCCGCCCTTGGTGAAGGGAGCGATCAGGTCGATGACTTTGATCCCGGTCTCGAACATCTCCGCTTTCGTAGATTGCTCGTCGAAGGAAGGGGCGGGGCGATGGATCGGATAATAGATGTCCGTCTCCACAGGGCCCATGTTGTCAATGACCCTTCCCGTCACATCGAAAATACGCCCCAAATTGTTGGGGCCAACGGGCACCGTGATCGGAGCGCCAGTGGAGATAGCCTCCATGCCCCGGCTCAGACCTTCGGTGGAAGACATGGCGATCATGCGGACGCGATCATTGCCCAGGAGTTGCTGCACTTCGCAGACTAATACGCCGCCATCCGCCAGGGGGATATCGACTGCATCAAAGATATTGGGTAATTGGCCATCGGGAAACTCGCAGTCCACAACCGGACCAACGACACGAGTAATACGGCCCACAACACGTGCTTTATTGCCGTTTGTGCTCATCCAGGGAAACCTCCAGAATCTTGTTCATTATCATCAATTTGCTTCCAACGCTGCGACAGCGCCTGCAATATCCAGCAACGACATGGTAATCGATTGTTGGCGAGCCTTGTTGTACGTGAGCGTCAGACTGCCGATCAACTCGTCGGCGGCGTCGGTGGCGTTACGCATGGCCACCATCCGCGCCGAATGCTCGCTGGCAATCGCCTCGTACAGCGCCTGCAAAATCTGCACCTCGGTGAAACTGTAAAGCACCTGATTCAGCACAGTCGGCGCGTCAGGCTCGAAAATATAATCCGGCGCCATCGACGGTGGAATATCTTCGTCGGGGACGATAGGTAAGAGTTGCTGCACGGTGGGTTGCTGATTGATGGTGTTGTAGAATCGCGTAAAACCGACAAACACAGCATCATAGCGGCTACTGACGAAATCATCGACCACAAGACGAGCGATCGGGCCCACCGAAGTGGAATGGCTGGACTGTTCCTGCTTGTCGCCACCCAGAAAATCGCTGACCGGACGGTCGCCGATATTGATGAATTCAGCACGAATCGATGGCCCATACCGTCGCATCCAGTCTCGTCCTTTCCG
The DNA here is from genome assembly GCA_011176555.1 of Caldilineae bacterium. Classification (GTDB taxonomy): domain Bacteria; phylum Chloroflexota; class Anaerolineae; order J102; family J102; genus DUEF01. The sequence continues at coordinate 5,934 of DUEF01000151.1, read as the reverse complement.
ACCGATTGTGATAAGCTCGACCGCTTTGCCTTCACCCTGCCATTCGTGGATCGCTTTCGCCGCTGCGCGGATCATATTGCTGTTCAAGCCGCCAGCCAGACCGCGATCCGCCGTGATCAGGACAAAACCAACGCGTTTGATCTCGCGCTGTTGCAGCAAAGGTTGGTCAGAGGCCTGGGTGCCGGCGACATTCGCCAGAAAAGAAAGCACCTCGTGCGCCTTCTCGGCATAGGGTCGCGTCGCCTCTACCTGCGCTTGCGCTTTGCGCATCTTCGAAGCGGACACAGCCTCCATCGCTCTCGTGACTTGCGAGATGTTTTTTACGCTGCGGATTCGGCGTTTGATATCTCGTTCAGTAGCCAAGCTCTTTTCCTCACATGGTTCGGTCGACGCCGGAGCGTCTTCCTACACAAATTGCTTGTTGAACTCATTGAGCGCCAACTTCAAACCATCCTCGGTCGTTTCGGATAGCACCTTCTCACGATCGATGGCCTTACCGATTTCGGGATAGTTTGTGGCCATAAACTGATAAAACGACTGCTCCCACTCAGGGATACGGTCGACGGCGATGTCGTCAAGATAGCCGTTGGTGCCGGCGTAGATCGACATCACCTCATCGCTCAGCGACAACGGACGATACTGCGGCTGCTTGAGCAACTGCGTCAGACGTTGGAAACGATCGAGCTGTCGTTGCGTCGCTTTATCCAAATCCGAGCCGAATTGGGCGAAGGCCGCCAACTCGCGCCCTTGCGCCAACTCCAGCTTCATCTTGCCGGCCACCTGCTTCATGGCTTTGGTCTGCGCAGATGACCCCACGCGGGACACCGAAAGACCGACGTTCAATGCCGGACGGATGCCGGCGTAAAACAAATCGGCTTCAAGATAAATCTGGCCATCGGTGATGGAAATGACATTGGTGGGGATGTAGGCGGACACGTCACCGGCCTGGGTCTCGATCACCGGTAGGGCGGTGAGAGAGCCGCCGCCGTACTCCGGCGCCAACTTCGCGGCCCGTTCCAACAGGCGACTGTGCAGGTAGAAAACATCACCGGGATAGGCCTCGCGGCCCGGGGGGCGTCGCAGCAAAAGCGAAACCTGGCGGTAGGCCCAGGCGTGCTTGCTCAGATCGTCGTAAACGATAAGCGCGTCTTTGCCCTGCTCCATGAACTCTTCACCGATGGCGCAACCGGCGTACGGGGCCAGGTATTGGAGGGCGGCCGGTTCAGAAGCGGTGGCCGAGACAACGATAGTGTGCTCCATGGCCCCATGCTCTTCCAGGGTGGCGACGACCTGCGCCACGCTCGACCGTTTCTGGCCAATGGCGACATAAATGCAGATGAGGTCTTTGCCCTTCTGGTTGATGATGGTGTCAACGGCGACTGTGGTTTTCCCGGTTTGGCGGTCACCGATGATCAACTCGCGCTGGCCACGGCCAATCGGGATCATGGCGTCGATGGCCTTGATGCCCGTTTGCACCGGCGTATCGACGCTTTTCCGCACCACCACGTTGGGAGCGATGCGTTCGACATTGCGGTACTTGTCGGTTTCGATGGGGCCTTTGCCGTCAATGGGCTGACCGACAGCGTTGACCACGCGTCCGATCAGGGCATCACCAACGGGCACGGAAGAGATACGCCCCGTGCTTCGCACGAGGTCTCCTTCCTGGATGCCGGTGTCATCGCCCATAACGATCGCGCCGATTGTGTCCTCATCGAGGTTCAAAGCGATGCCAAGCGTCCCATCAGGAAACTCGACCAACTCCTGGGACATTGCGTTCTGCAAACCGGCAATGCGAGCGATGCCGTCACCGACTTCGACCACAGTGCCCACGTCCACCAATTTCGTAGGCGCTTCGAAATGCTGAATTTGTTCTTTTAGTTGCCGGGTGAATTCGTCAAGGCCGACTACCATAGGTTACTCCTCAAGGAACATGGATCATAGATGATCAGTGTTCAGCAATCAGTATTCAGTGATCAGACTGCTTACTGTTTACTGATTACCGCGGTGGAGGGTTACTCCTTAGCTGGAACGCACACCGAGGGATTGACTGAGCGCGCCCAGGCGAGAGCGCACGCTGTCATCGATCAACTTGTCGCCAACCTGGACAACCAGGCCGCCCAGGATTTCGGGATCGACCTGAAAGACGAATTGGAGGTTGGAGCCAAATTGTTGGACCAAACGCGTGCGCAGACGCTCTTGCTCATCGTCTGTAAGCGGGACGGCGCTGGTGACAAGCACGCGCTGCGGCCCGCCTGCCTCCTCTTGGATCACGGTCGATAACAAGGCCAGGATCTCATCCAAATACCCAAGATCGTTATTAGCCAACAACACGTTAATGAAGTTGCCAATTTCGGGAGATGAACTGGAAAGCAATGGAGCCAGGAGAGCGCCTTTAGTCAAGGGCTCCACACTTGGATCCTCCACCTGAGATCTCAATTTCACATCGGTTTGCAGGGCGGAATTGACTTTCTCCAGGCCATCGATCCAGGGCTCAAGAGTCGCAGCCAAAATGCCACGGGTGTACGCTTCGGGCGTCCTTTCCATATCAGTTCAGGCTCGTTTCAGATAGGAAGTCTTCAATCAATTTATGCTGCAGAGATTGGTCCATGCCCAAACGCACAACACGCTCGGTCGCAAGCATGGTCAGTTCAGCGATCTGTTTTTCGGCATCGGCCAGAATGCGTTGTTTCTCCGCTTCGGCCTCCAGCTTCGCTTTCACCTTGATCTCTTCAGCTTCTTTCTGGGCGCTCGCCAGGATCTCGGCCTTGACTTTCTCGGCCTGCGTCGAAGCTGCGGCGATGCGTCTTTGCGCTTCAGCGCGCTCCTGTTCAAGTTGGTTCATCAACTGAGCGCGTTCCGCTTCCGCTTCCTGGCGTGCAACTTCGGCCGCTGTCAAACCCTCAGCAATTTTCTGCTTTCGCTCATCGAGCATCTTCAGCAGGGGCGGGAAGACCAAACGGCTGAGCAAAAGATAAAGGATGACAAAATTGACAATCTGTGCTAATAGAAACGGCCCATTGATGCCTAGGGCATCCATACTGCACCTCCTTTAGTTGCAATGACGTGGGGTGACATCTGACAGATATGTCCTAACCTGCCAGACCCGGAGCACCCACAAACAGCAACAGGAGCGCAACGACAAGGGCGTAGATGGCGATGGACTCGGCGAACACGATACCCAAAATCATGTTGGTGCGGATTTCACCGGCGAACTCGGGATTACGGCCCATAGCTTGCAAAGCGCCCATGACCAACAGGCCAATACCGATGCCAGGACCAATGGCGCCCAAGCCAATCGCAAGAGCAGGAGCTAGGATTTCAATCATAATGAGATAGTTCCTCCGTAAAAAATAGGCAACCGAAAGTAAAGTGGTTGAGTGACGGCAAATATTGATATGGGGTATTGGGTATTCGCACTGAATCAATATCTACTACCCACTACCCACTAACTTCTAGTGATGCTCATCTCCGGCATGGCTGTGCGTAGCCTGCTCGAAATAGATGAAAGTCAGGATAGCGAAAACGAAGGCTTGCATGAAGCCAACAAATAATTCCAGCGCCATGAACGGCAAGGGGAGCAAAAACGCGAGCAGAAACGCCATCACAAATAGCAGAATCTGTCCGGAAAAGATGTTGCCAAAAAGTCGGAAGGCCAGGCTGATAATCTTGGCGAATTCCGAGAATAGTTCGAGGATGCCGACAATGATGTCGATCGGCTTCATCCCCGTAATCACCGGCATGGCGAAACGCCTGATATACTTGACGCCCACCGTCCGAAAACCGATGATATGACTCAGAACCACGACCATGAGAGCCAGGCCAATCGTCAGATTCAGGTCGGTGGCGGCCGCGCGGAAGTAGGGGATGAGGATATAGCCCTTCGCCTCGTGCGGATGGTACTCCTCCCCCGCCTCTTCGGCGTGTTTGGCTTCAGCCTTGATCTCCGCCTGCTCCTCCTCCGTGAGTTTTACCTGATCGGAAACCAGCGAGGACATTCCCAAAATCGAAGTCGTCTCATAGCCTGTCGTGACGCCGGTTTTGGCGTAGGCCACTTCCACCGGCTCCATCACGCCAATGCTGTCGAATCCCGGAACCAACTCCCACCAATTCGCGAAGAGGAGGAAAAGCAGGATAGTCAAGAACATCGGCAACCATGCCCGCGCCTTTTTCTTACCCCCAATATCGGTCAACATCCCATCGAATATCTCCACCACCCACTCCATGATGTTTTGGAGGAATCCCTCCGGTACATCTTTCATCTTCCGCACAGCCAGGAGCCCGATCAACAACACAGTGATATCCGCCAAAAGGGTGGCGATGATCGTATTGGTGATCGGAAAACCGGCGATTGACCATCCCGGAATATGCTCGGCAGGCAAAGAGATGGTGGGTAGCGGCACTCTGATGAACACCACAGACACGACCATTAGCGCCAACACGCCAATGGTGTAGATCAGGTTTTTGCCTTGGAAGAGTTTACGCACTATAAGCTCTCCTTGTTATCTTCTGCGTCGACGATGGGCGACAAAATAAGCAGACGATTTCGAATGATGCGAAGAACGATGGTGAGGGCTATCAGCATCCCCACACTCATGCCAAGCAGCAGTCCGAGGGGGCTCAAGCCGGTAGACTTGTCAAGCAATATGCCTAGAGCTAAAGGCAAGAACAACGCCACTGAAACCCAGCCGGCTAGTCGAACGGCCAGCCGCACCCAGGACGGATGCTTCGTTTGATGACGGCGTTTCTGCATAATTCCTCCCCCTTCCTGAGACTTGACGGCGTCTCTTTTGTCGGAATATCAGGGAGTTTTGGATGGTTCAAACAACCGTAGGTCGGAGTATAACCGAAACGCTCCGGATCGTGCAAAACAGAACGGGGCGCGAAATGGCGTGCACGCCCCTAAGTCACGGAGCCCCGCCGCTCGACAAAATGCAGGCGCAAACCGACAGGATCGGTGAAAGTCGCTCTGTGGGAAGAGACGGAGTCAGGAGAATGGCCGGCGGAAACCAGATGGTCGCAGAACGACCGTAGGTCGGGGACAGAGAAAACAGGCTCGGATCCGTGAAGTGAATGCGGCGCCTTGCACTGCCAATTCGTGCCGCGCAACACGACCGGCAGGTTTTCGGCTACCAGGTGAATATGACCAAAAAAGGAAAGACCGGCAGGCAAGCCCACGACATCCCGGTAAAAACGTCCGCTGGCGGTGATGTCGTGCGTGTAAATCGTGAGTTCGCTCAAAGCGCCCAGCCGTAACGGGCCAGCGGGCGCTTCATCCTGCCGATGTTTCGTCTTCAATGCCCGACGCTGACGGATGTCCCATTCTCGCGGATCGGTTGTCTGTACGAGTTCGATGGGCGTGTCGTCGGGGTCGAGGAAGATCAGCAAATTGAGACCGGGCAACATCTCCTCGAAAACGATGGGGATGTCTCGCTCCCGGAAATAGCCACGCGCGGCGCCGAAATCGTCGATGGCGAAGGCGGGCAGTACGCCATGAGGGCCATGCGTGCCACAAGGCTGAGCGCCCGGCAGCAAGCGCCAAGCGATATCATCCACAACAAAAACGCCCGGCGTCTGGAATTCGAGCCCAAAGTGGGTTGCCAGGAATGTCTGAGCCTTGGCGACATCCCTGACATACGTTTCCAGCGCGCAAAGTTTGGGAAGGTCGTTCTGGTAAGCCGGCTCCATTCGTTTTGGTCAGGGCGTCGGTTCGGTCGGAGAACTGTCGGATTGATACTCACTCCGCCGGTAATACCAGGGCTTGTCCGGCAGATCATATTCACCTATCGTTTGATCCGCGGCCAGATCGAGCGCAGCCAGGACACGCTCGAAATCATGAACGGGGTCTGCTTCCAGCAAGATCGACAGCACCCGATCTTCCTGCAAAATGAAGGAGGCGTGCGTGCGAAAGTTGCGTCCCTCCACCCGTTTGATCGG
>DUEF01000150.1 GCA_011176555.1 Caldilineae bacterium | reverse complement strand
TCGAATCCGTCTCTGTCAGCCTGTTGGGTGGTTTCCTGGGCATTATTTTTGGCCTGCTCATGGCCTTCGCCGCCTCCACCCTCCTGAGCCTCGACCTCGTCATCGATCCGTTGACGGTGTTGCTGGCGACAGGATTCGCCGCCGCCGTCGGCCTGATCTTCGGACTCTATCCCGCCTGGCGCGCGGCCAGTCTACGGCCCATCGAAGCGCTGCGCTATGAGTGATGAAATTGCCCGACATCGAAGCTGTCCGATGTCGGGCAAGTAGTCGATTGGCAATGACGCCGCTCAGACGGATACGCTTTGCGCCGATGGCACCGGTCGAGGCACAGTCACGCTACGCGTGGCGTACATGAAACCGATGAACATCAACACAGCGCCGAGGAATTCACCGAAATAGAGCGTGTAAGGAACCCCGAATCGTTGAAAAGCGCCGCCTCGGGGTGGGCTGTGTGGGTGTGTTGCCAGCGGAAATGAGCTCATGCTGAGACTGGCGATTGTTCTGCCCGCGGAGTATACTGCAAACGTTTCGATCCAAACCCAGCCCGCTGCCCACAGTCGTGAGCATCTCCCACGGACCAGGTTGGTGGTTTGTTGCACAGCTCGACCCATGAAGAGTTCTCACAAACGTCTGTTCTGGATAGTCATCGCCCTGATTTTGCTAATCAACGTCGGGCGTATTTTGTCCTGGCCTACACAGTCCAGCGGGAATGGTCAAGATTCTGTCATCATCAGCGAATTTCTGACCAATAACCGCACGGGTTTGCAGGATGAAGATGGTGATTACGCCGACTGGATCGAAATCTACAATCGCAGCGCCCGCGACATCAACTTGGAAGGCTGGTCTCTCAGCGATGATCCCAATCGCCCCGACAAGTGGCGTTTCCCGAAACTGACGCTGCCGGCCAATGGCTACACGATCGTTTTTGCGTCGGGCAAAGACCGGCGGGACATTGCGGAGGCAGATGACGGGACAGAGACGCACCCACACACCAATTTCAAACTCGACGGCGCTGGCGGGACGCTGACGCTGTATAACCCCACCAGCCGACGCTTCCTGGACGCCAATCCCGTCGTCTACCCCTCGCAGTTTCCCGATGTCTCGTACGGGCCTTGCGAGAGGGATGGAGATGGGTGCTATTTCGAAACGCCCACACCGGGTGCAACCAATGCTGCGCCCCGCACTGAACCGACAGGTGTGTCCCACGAAAAAACGCCCCTGACCTTCAGTCACGAACGAGGCTTCTATGAGGAACCGTTCGACTTGACGCTGGCTGCCGATCTGGCAAACGCCACCATCCTCTACACGCTGGACGGGAGCGAGCCCAGTGGCGGGGCGGGGATGGTGTACGAAGGACCGATAACGGTCGAGGGAACCACCATTGTCCGAGCCACTGTGACTACGCTTGATGGCGACGCGCTGCCCACAGTCACCCACACCTATATCTTTCTGGCTGACGTGCTCGCCCAGCCTGCTCACCCGGCCGGATTCCCTGACACCTGGGGCGTCTACAGCGGTGATTCTCCCGGCCTGCCTGCAGGTTCTCCTGTTATCGCCGACTACGAAATGGATCCTGAGATCGTCGGCAACCCGGCATACGGGCCCTTGCTCCCCACCGCCCTGCAATCCCTTCCCACCCTCTCTCTCGTCACCGATGTCGCCAACCTCGATATCTACGCCAACCCCGAAATGCGCGGTCCGGAGTGGGAAAGACCTGTGTCGGTCGAGTTTTGGCCAGCGGGCGATCCCGCAGGAGGTTTTCAGATCGATGCTGGCATTCGTATTCAGGGCGGTTTCGCCCGCTGGGAGCACGTGAAGAAGCATCCCTTCCGGCTTTTCTTCCGCGGCCAATACGGAGCGAAAAAACTCGACTACCCGATTTTCCCCCACTCGCCCGTGGAGTCGTTCAATACGTTAACGCTGCGGGCGGGAATGCAGGACAGCTTCTCCGGCTACTCCGCCACCTTGGAGCGAGAGCGCCTGATCACGTTTACCCGGGATGAGTGGGCGCGGGACACACAGATCGCCATCTCCTCGGTGGGCTCGCACGGCATCTTTGTGCATCTCTATCTCAATGGTCTGTACTGGGGCCTGTACAATGTGGTGGAGCGTCCCGACGCTTCCTTCACCTCATCCTACATGGGGGGCGATGTTGGTGACTGGTTCGCGGTGAATCATAGCGGCGACATCAGCGGCGATAATAGTCGTTTCACCAACCTGCTCAGGCTGGCGAAAGAGGGGGGGCTGGCCGATCCCACAAAGTACGCCACCATCCTCGAATTTATCGATCCGGTCCAGTTCAGCGATTACGTCATCATCAATTGGTTCATGGGGAACACGGATTGGCCCGAGTACAACTGGTATGCCGGGGTCAACTACCCGGCGGGTCGGAATCAGTTTTTCGTTTGGGATGGCGAGGCTGGTTGGGAACAGGGCTCCCAGATCGTCTTGGGCCCTGATGCCTTGCCGGGCGCGCCTTATCCCAATGTCATCAAATTGCTGCTGCAAGCGCTAATGGAAAACGCCGACTTCCGCATGACCTTTGCAGATCGGCTCTACAAACAATTGTTCAACGACGGCGCGCTGGCGGATGAAGCATCTCAAGAACGCTGGCTCGCCATCAACGCTGAGATCGAATCCGCTATCATCGCCGAATCCGCGCGCTGGGGAGATGCTCGCCTCGAAGATCCCATCACGCAGGAAGACTGGCGCCAGGCCCGAGATTTTGTGCTGGCTCAGATGAACGGTAACGCCGACAAGTTGATCGCCCTGACCCGAGACGTCGGCTATTATCCCGACATCGATCCCCCGACCTGGAGCCAGCCCGGCGGCGTCTTCAAGGATGAACTCACGTTGGAGATGGCTTCGACCGTGGGCGACATCTTCTACACCACCGATGGCAACGACCCGCGCGAGCCTGGCTCGGGCGCTGTGTCTGAAAGCGCCGCCCTTTATTCTGAACCCCTCCATCTCACCGGCGAGACCACCGTCAAAGCTCGAGTCAAGCAGGGTGATGTCTGGAGCGCCCTGCGCGAAGCGCAGTTTACGGAAGCGTCGCAGCAGGCCCGCCTGTGCGTCACGGAAATCATGTACAACCCGCCCGGCGGCGGCGATTATGAATTCCTGGAACTGACCAACGTTGGGGATGCTCAGATGGACCTATCGTTTGCCCAGTTCGAGGGCATCCGTTTTCACTTCCCCGAAGGCTCAATCATCGGTCCGGGCGAGAGCGCTGTCCTGATTCGTGATTACTACGCCTATCGGGAACGTTATCCCACAGCGCCTTTCGATGGCTTTTTCCAGGGATCGCTCGCCAACGAGGGTGAAGCCATTATTCTCAAAGACGTACATGGGAACCAACTCCTGTCGGTTACGTACGATGATGAGGCCGGATGGCCGGTAAGCGCAGATGGTCTGGGCGATTCGTTGGTGCGCGTTAATTGCCTGGGCGATGCTGATGATCCCCGCAATTGGGATGTTAGCAATGATATTGATGGCGATCCGGGCGTTTACGGTTTCCCCCCAGAGGGCTTTCCCGGTTAAGGTTTTGCTTCCCACCATGCGTATCAAAGATATCCATCGTTACGAATTGAAATACATACTTCATCGGGATCAGTGCCAAGCTGTAAAAGAAACGCTGGCGGACTACGTCATACCCGATAGCTACGGGGGCGAATCAGGGCAGTACACTGTAACAAGCCTTTACTTCGACACCGCTGATTACAAGGCCTACTGGGACAAGTTGGATGGACATCGCTTTCGTCGAAAAGTGAGAGTGCGGGTGTATGGAGATCAACGCGTGACGCCTGAAACGCCTGCTTTCGTTGAGATTAAACAGCGTCTGGACAAGACCGTCTCGAAGCGGCGAGTGTTATTACCGTATGCATCGGCGGAAGCGCTGCATCGTCTTCCCGACTTGCTTACCGAAGTCTCGATTGGCAAGCGTCCACCAACCGATAGCGCCGTACTCGAAGAGGTTATCTACCTCCATAACACGCTGCAATTGCAACCTGCTTGCATTGTTAGCTACAATCGCCTGGCTTTCAATGGCGGCGCTTACGATCCTGGCTTGAGGATTACGTTTGACACCAATCTCAAAGGTCGCGTGCATGATCTTTCGTTATTGTCAGAGGGCCATGCCAAAAATTATTACTTCGCACCACCTGAATGGTGTGTGATGGAGATCAAAGTCAATCGCCGCGTTCCCTACTGGCTAACTGAAGTGATTGGGAAACATCAATGCTCTATCCGCCGAATCAGCAAGTATTGTGCAACACTTGAATTCAATCACGTGATCTTGAACCGACAGCACATCTTGATGTAAGGTAAACCAAGAGGAGAAATTTATATGGAAGAATTCACCGCTCTGCTTACGCAACTTGAAGAAGCGACCAATGTTTTTACCGTCCAAGATGTCGTCTTGGTAATCATTCTGAGCTTCCTCCTGGCTCTGATCATTGCAGAGATCTATAAAAGCACTTATCGTGGCGCTTCCTACTCGCAGACTTTTGTTCAAACCTTGGTGTTGGTCAGTATGGTGGTTGCGATTATTATGCTCATCGTGGGATCCAATATCGCCCGCGCATTCACGCTGTTGGGGGCGCTATCGATCATTCGTTTCCGCAATGCCGTGAAGGAAACCCGCGATGTGGGTTTTATTTTCTTTGCGATGGCTATTGGCATGGCCGTCGGCACCAGATTTTTCTTGTTAGCCATCATCTCCACCCTGTTGATTGCTTTTTTGGTGTGGGTGATGGTGAAGATGAACATGTTTGCCAAAGATGTGAAGGAGCAGCTACTCAAGATCCGTCTACCGGCGGATATCCCATATAGCACACTGTTCGAGGATATATTTAACAAATACCTGGTGCGTTACGATCTTATGGCTGTCGAGACAGTTCAAGCCGGCATGCTGACTGAGTTGGTCTACGGCATTGAATTGAAGCGCGATTCCAGTCCCCAGGACCTGTTGACGGATATTCGCAGGCTCAATCAGAATCATAAAGTTGTGTTGATTACGGGTTATCAAGAGGTGGATTTGTAGTCATGCTGTGTAAAGGCTGCGCAGCCGTGGCCTCAGTCATACTCGGACATGACCGCAGGCACTATGCCCGCCGACGATTTTACAGTATGGTGTAGAAGACTCCCCATCAATGTCGTTTCCGACACCACAAGTGCTGTACCAGCCATTCCCCAACGAGTGCAATTCTCAATCCAGCGATAGGATGATTGACCCAATGTATCCCCCCCCCACCTCTCAGCAAAAGGACATATTGGCTCCCGGCCTGTTGCCTGTATTGCAAACGCTGGTTACTTTGCGCTTTCTTTTGGTGTTGCTGGGCAATGGCTTGTTAGCCTTTGCCTTCAACGCTGCTATTGGTCATCAGCCCCCACAAAGGGCGCTTTGGATTGCTGCCATTCTGCTGGCCGAGTCTACTTTACTGTTGTTCTTTGTTTTGTGGCCATCGGTTCGTGAACGACTGGGCCCCAAATTTCTGCTGGTGGCGTTAGGGTGGTTACTGCTGTCACCCTTGGTCATGGATATGATCTCGCTACTCACGCTATCATCCGATACGGCCGTGCGTTCCGGGCGAGAAGCCTTCGCCGGAGTTGGCGTCGAATCCGCCTGGATGGCCGCACCTGTGATTCTGGCCGCCTGGCAGTATGGACGCAGGGGCTGGCTGTGGGCGACTGGCGTGCTGTTCGCCAGTTCGGTCATCTTGGGGCTGTTTTTTCTCGACGGCGATTTCTACACCTTTATGGGGTTCGTGCTGAATAGCCTTGCCCGTCTCGGGGCGATCACCGTGTTGGGGTGGGTGGTGATGCGCTTAGCGTCATCTTTGAAAGCGGAACATCAGTCATTGCGGGAGGCCAACCGGCGATTGTCACAGCGCGCGGCCACCATCGAGCAACTGGCCGAGAGCCGCGAGCGCAATCGTCTGGCTCGCGAGTTGCATGACACCCTGGCTCATTCCCTCACTGGCGTCAGCGTGCAGTTGCAGGCGCTGGGCACGCTGATGCAGCATGATCCCGCGGCCGCCGAGGCGCAACTGCGGGAGACGCAGGCCACGGTACGCAACGGCATCCAGGAGTCGCGCCGCGCCATCGAAGCGCTGCGGGCGACACCCCTGGAAGACCTGGGCCTGTCCGAAGCCCTACGTCAGCTTTGCCGTAAATACGCTGAGCTTACCGGTCTCGTTTTCGATTGTGAAATCGATGATGTCCAGGCACTGGATCCGCTGACCGAACAGGCGATCTATCGCGTGGCGGAAGCGGCGCTAACCAATGTCGTGCAACACGCCGCCGCTTCAGAAGTTTGGGTGCGATTGCAGGCGAAACCCAGCCTGCGGCTGGAAATCCAGGACAATGGCATCGGCTTCGACCCCGACGCTATCCCGACCAGTCGTTACGGCCTCACCGGCATGGCTGAGCGAGCGGAACTGGTCGGGGCGGAGTTGACGGTCGAGAGCGCACCGGGGCGGGGGACAATCGTGAGAATGGAGATGGGAGACTGAAGATGATATCGGAGACAATGACCATTCGGGTACTCATCACCGACGACCAGGACATCGTCCGCCAGGGACTCAGCGTTATCCTCAAGCACCAACCCGGCATGGAGGTGGTGGGGACAGCCGCCAATGGCCGGGAAGCAGTGCGCCTGGTCGAACAAGTACGGCCCGATGTGGTGTTGATGGACCTGAAGATGCCGGAGATGAACGGCGTGTTGGCCACACGCGAGATCGTCAGCCAACATCCCGAAGTCAAAGTCGTGGTGCTGACCACCTACGATGCGGACGAGTGGGTGTTCGACGCCATCCGCGCCGGGGCCAGCGGTTATCTTTTGAAGGACAGCACCAGCGAGGAGCTTGTGCAGGCGATTCAGGGGGCGGTGGCGGGCGAAGTGCGCATCGATCCGGCCGTGGCGGGCAAGGTGCTGGCCGAGTTCAACCGACTATCCGGCTCCCGACCGGCGTTGACTCAACCCCATCATCCTTCTCGCCCGGACGACGTTATGGCCATCGAGACGTTGACCGAGCGCGAGCAGGCGGTCTTGCAGGAGATGGCGCAGGGGAAATCGAACAAAGAGATCGCCGAGGCGTTATTCCTGGCCGAGGGCACAGTCAAAAACTACGTGAGTGTGATCATCAGCAAGCTCCAGGCCAACGACCGCACCCAGGCGGCGATCATCGCCCTGAAAAAGGGCCTGGCCACGCTGGAGTGAAGCGGTCGGGGCCAGACGGATGGCGGGGTAAGAATCGACGATATGGGCGCATCTCAAGGGAAGTAGGATAACCTACAGCTTTCCCCACCCCAAAAACACATAATGATTGCACTCCATACCTGAGGTCATTTCATGAATCGATCCCTACCCGTACTCATGGGCGCGCTCCTCCTTCTGGCCATCACCCTGGCCGCTTGTTCCCCGCCAGGTCAAGAACAGCTAACGCGTAGCGCTACCTCCACCGCTCCTCCTCCCGCCACTGTCCCCGACCCGACCGCGGCGCCAACCCCGACCGACCCCACGCCAAAAGCGTCAACCTCAACTCTCTCTGACTATGAGATCGTCACGCTGCTCCCGCGCGACGCCATCCCCGCCATCCTTGATCCAGAATTCCTGACCGTGGAAGAAGCAAATCAGGAATACGAAGATGACGAACTGGTGCTGGGCGTCGAGATCAACGGCGAAGCCCGCGCCTATTCCATCCCCCATCTCAGCCTGCGCGAGATCGTCAACGACACGGTAGGTGGGCGGCGCATCGCCGCCACCTGGTGACCGCTCTGCTTTACGGGCATCGTGTATGCCCGAGATGTGGATACGTATCCCGAACCTTTGACCTTTGGCGTCAGCGGCAAATTGATCATGAACGTTCTGGTCATGTACGACCACCAAACCGAATCTTACTGGAGCCAAATTCTGGGACAGGCCGTGGAAGGAGAATTGGCCGGAACCGACCTAACGCCCATCGCTTCGTTGCAAACCACATGGAAGCAATGGCGCGAACTGCATCCCGGCACACTGGCCTTGCGTAAGGGCTATTTCGGCTCCCGCGATCCCTACACCAGCTACTATGCCGGCAACAACGCTGGCGTGTTAGGCCAAACGCTTGAAGATGAGCGGCTACCCAAGAAAACCATGGGCATCGGCCTGGTGCTCAACGGGCAACCGGCCTATTACCCGCTCAGCGCCTTGCGGGAAGAACTCGTGGTGAATGATGTAGTTGGGGGAGAGTCGGTGCTGGCGATCCTCCGCCCCGAGGCCATGACCGCCTTCGTTTTCCGGCGCACTGTCGACGATCAGGTCTTAACCTTTTCTCTGGCCGACAATGGCGACGCGCTCCCTGATTTGGTCGACGCCGAAACCGGCAGCCGCTGGAGCATCTTCACCGGCGTCGCCAGTGATGGCCCCCTGGTCGGAAAGACCCTGGAACGCGTGCCCTCCACGACTTCGTTTTGGTTTGGCTGGAAGGATTTTCATCCCGACACCTATGTATACGGCGTCGATGAACCCGCTGGCGACTGAGGAGACGCGTGCTTACTTGAGTTAAAACACCGGTTAGGTGATGGTTTGACGGTGTGAGACCGCTGGCTGGCTCATGCCAAGCACCAAGCACAGAACGCCCAACATATAAGCTCGGTGCGCGCCAAAAGACTGGCTACTGGCACGGCCACCTACGTTCCCTCGGAAATGTTATCCTTTTTGCCCCGATGTTTTTCCATGGCCATCCTGGCGAGCAACTCGCCCAGAGGCAGCCGTTCTTCCGGCTCTTCGGGTTCCTCGTCGGGCACGTAAAAGGGATTGGGATTAACGGTTTTATCCTCGATCCGAAAACCGCAATCCATGCAGATCATCGGGCCTTCCGGGCATATCCATTGATCGATGCGCCGGCTGCCGCATTTGGGACAGCGGTACATGGTTCAAACCTGCCTCCGGTAATCATGCAGCGGGTGAAAAGGGAGATTATGCGTTGTGATCGAGGCGCAGGCGAAACGCCACGGCCTCATCGGCGACCGGGTACACGCTCTCGGTCGGCGTGTGCAATTGATCGAGATCTCGAGCCAGGACATGCGTTCGTTGTTCGCTGACGAAGTCAGAGATGTCGGTGATCTCGAGTATCCAGTCTTGGGCGTAACGTCTGATCATCTCGCGACGCAGGCCCAACTGAATCACGCGGCGCGCCCGTTTGCCCCCCGTGGGACCGTGGTCAGGATCCCATTGCAGCCGCACGTCTGACCTGGCTACGTCCGCACGCCACTCCTCGGGCGTTGCATAGAGCTGTGGATCATACGAGGAGAGCACAGCCGAACTCAAAATCGTGTCAAAAGCCGTGCGGTCGATGCGAATCGAAAGCACCACTTCCTGGTTTGGCTTTGTCCCCCACCCGGAGCGGTACATCATCCACATGAATCCCGGCTTGATCCAGCTCATGCGATTCAAGCTGAAGTCGCCGCCCAGGTAGCCGTGCTCCGCCGCCCAATGGCCCAGGGAGGGCCGGTAAGCCTGGTAGACAATGACGCTTTCGTCATCATACTGGGCCAGGAGCACGCGGCCTCTTCGGGGCCAGCGGAGCGTTTGTTCGAGATAGGGAGAGGTGGAGAAAGACATGCGCGGGGGTTCAGAAAGTCCGGTGGGAGTTTTGCTGATGACGGCCCGCCAAAACGAAGCGCCGCTCCCAAAAAGTATAGACCATCACCCGTGCGGCTGCAAGCGCCTCCTCAGGGGAGTTTTCTCAGGCGACGACCTCGAAATTGCGCATCATGCCCATGTCCTCGTGTTCGAGGTTGTGGCAGTGGTAGATGAACAGGCCGGTGAAGTCGGCGGAGCGGCGGATGACGCGCACCGTCTCGCCGGGCATCACCAACACGGTGTCCTTCCAGCCTTCGTCCACGAAGCCTTCGCTGACGCTTTCCCAGGCAGCCCTGTTCGCGTCGCTGATCTGGCGCTCCAGCACCTGGAACTACTCACCGTGCATGTGCATGGGATGGGGTTGCATCATGCCCCTGCCCCCGCGGCTGTTGACGAATTCCCAGATCTCGATGGTGTCCAACTTCACGCGTTCGTCCGGGGCCAGGGTGATGTAAGGGCGCTGCACCGGCTTTTCCAGCAGGCTGCCATCGGTTCCGATTCATCGCTGTTGGCGCTGGCTTCGGCCCTTACGCGGGCGGTTTCGGCCTGTTCCTTCAGCCGGGCCACGTCCGCCTCCAGCGTGGCCAGCACGCTTTCGGTTTCCTTGCGCGACTGCTCCAGAGCTGAGCGATGGGTGTAGAGCTTGTTGAGACTGCGCACGATATCGGCGTCTCTTTCCCGGGTGGCGGGTTTGGTCCCGACCGGAGCCGACACGCCACTTTTGCTGAGTTGTCTCAGATCATCCCAGCTGAGTTCACCGCTGCGGTCCATCTCCGGGAGCCGGTGGTAGGCGCCGGATGTGATGTCGTCGCGGGCGTACATCAGTTTGATCTCCTGGTGATGCTGGGGTGGGGCTGGGGCGGCCGGGGCCTGATGGCCGTTACCGCCGTGTCTCGATTCGTTAAGGGCTGCGCCGACGATGGTGTGTTTGCGTTTCAAACTATCCCCATCATAGCAGGAGATTATGTCGAGATGTTGACGCCAATCTGAAGAATTCGTGAAGCCGTCGCACCCTTTAGAGTAGCCTCGCTCTGCTGCAGGGAAGAGCGATCCCCTGATCTCCGATCTTTAGATTCCATGTACAGGCCCATACTTTGCCGAAATCGAATAAACGGCTAGAATCAGGATGCGCGCACTGAGGATGCGCGCCCCTGTCTATGAGTTGGTTGATTTTAACGCTTGGTATTGCCATTTTGATTGCGATTAATGCGCTCTATGTCGCTGCCGAATTCGCGACGGCCAGCGCCAGGCGCTCGCGCTTGCATCAGATGTCGGAGGAGGGAAATCGGCTGGCGGGCACGCTTTTGCCCATCGTAGAGAAACCGGCCAACCTCGATCGATTCGTGGCCACTTGCCAAATCGGCATCACTCTTTCGAGCCTGCTGCTCGGCTTTTATGGGCAGGCGTCGTTGGGCGCAGAGCTGGAGCCGTTTTTGTCGCGCTTGGGGGGCAGCGCCGGCCTGGTGGCATCGTCGATTTCAGCAACGGCGATCCTACTTTTCCTGACGACGGTGCAAGTGTTGTTGGGCGAGTTGGTGCCGAAGAACATCGGCGTTCGTTACCCGGAGAAACTGGCCACCCTTACTGTTCTTCCGGTTCGCTGGTCTATGGCGTTGTTTCGGCCATTGATATGGTTGTTCAACGGCAGCGGCCATTTGCTGCTCAAGCTCTTTGGTATGTCGGCGGCCGGCGAACATGTACAGACCCTTCAGGCCGAGGACATTTTGTTGCTGGTGCAGGAAAGCAGCGCTGGCGGGGTTTTCACCTATGAAGAGCGGATGCTGCTGGAGAATGCGCTGCAATTGCGCGGACTGACGGTTCGCCAGATCATGACGCCTCGCACCGCCATGTTTGCGGCCCCTGTCGATGTATCAACGCACGATCTCTTCTCATTATTGGCCGATTCTCCCTATTCACGTTTGCCCCTGTTTGATGATGACTTGGATCATATCGTCGGCGTCGTGCATCTCAAGGATCTGCTCTGTCTCTGCCTGGAAAACGACGAATGTGATGTGCGCACGGTCATAAATCCCCCCTATTTTCTGCCCGAGTCGATTCACGTTGATCTGGCCCTGCGCAAAATGCAAATGGGCAGGCAACATCTGGCTATCGTGCTGGACGAATTCGGTGGCACTGCCGGCGTGGTCTCGATGGAAGACCTGATCGAAGAGATCTTCGGCGAGATCCAGGATGAATTCGACAACGAGGCCCCGAATGTCCGCCGTTTGCCAGATGGTCGCCTGCAGGCGCGAGGCGAAACCAGCCTCAACGATCTAAGCGATTGGATCGATATCAAGTATAACCCAGACGAATACGCGAGCGTGGCGGGATTAGTCTATGCCCAGATGGGACGCATCCCGGCGGAGGGGGAACGCATCGAAGCGGGGGGGCTTACGATTCTGGTGGAGAAGATGAGCGGCAACACCATCGAAAGCGTCATCATTATGACTCACAAGGCGGATCAAGCTATCGGAGGCAAAGCCTAAATGATGACTGAGTATTTTTTGCCCATTGCCATCATCGCTTTCCTGATTCTTCTGAACGGGCTGTTCGTGGCTGCTGAGTTCGCCATCATCGCCACGCCCTACACGCGCATCACCCGTCTGGCGAAGGGAGGATCGCAGTTGGCGAAAAAGATCTTGCCCTGGCTGAAGGACCCGGCCGAGCGCAACCGCTATATCGCCACTGCGCAGGTGGGTATTACCATTGCTAGCCTGGGATTGGGCATGTACGGCGAGCATACCATCGCCAAGTGGTTGCTGGGGCCGCTGGAAAGCTTGGGGCGGCTCTCTGAAGCTACCGTTCATCTTATTGCCCTGATACTGGCCGTAGGCATCCTCACCTACCTCCATGTAGTCGTGGGAGAGATGGTGCCGAAGAGTATCGCCATCCAATATCCAGAGCGATCTATCATGCGCCTGGCGAATTCCATGGCATTCATGGAAAAACTCTTTTCGCCATTGGTGCGATTTCTTAACGCCGTTGGAGATGGCATTACGGCGCTGATGGGCGTGCCGCCTGCAGATGCTCATGATCGGCTTCATTCTCCAGAGGAGTTGGAGTACATCGTCGAAGAGAGCGCGTCCGGGGGGATGTTAGACGATTCAGAGAAGTTGTATCTCGAAAATATCTTCGATCTTGGCGAGCGCACAGTGGTACAGGTCATGACGCCGCGCAATCGCATCCATGGCTTCGCCATCACAGATGCCATCGAGGACGTGCTGGACAATGTGTGCCAGTCGAAATTCTCGCGCTATCCCATCTATGACGACCGTATGGATCAGATCGTCGGCGTCCTCCATGTCAAGACGTTGGCCCGTCATGTCGCGCAGGATGATGAACTTCCCGACCTCGCTGGCTTGCTACAACCCGCCCTTTTCGCACCCGAGACCCTGCCTCTGAGCGATATGCTGAGGCAATTTCGCAAGGAGCAAGCGTCGTTGGCCCTGATCGTGGATGAATACGGCGGCACGGCCGGGTTGATCACCATCGAGGACATCATCGAAGAGGTCGTAGGCGAAATCCTGGATGAGTATGATCAGGAAATGCCGCCCATGATCGAGATCGAACCCGGAGTCATCCGTGCGCGGGGCGATCTGTTGTTAGATGAGCTCGATCAACACTACGACCTGGATCTGGGGCGGGAAGAAGTGGATACGGTGGGGGGGCTGGTGATGGGCGAGCTGGGTCGGGTGCCCGCAGAAGGGGAGGATCTCTTGGTGAACGGCGTACGCATCAAGGTTGAAAAAATGGATGGCGTCGCCTTACAATCAGTCTTGATCTATCTGTCCGGAAAAACAAGAGAACAGACGCCATGAGCGGCTGTACGTCGATACCGCTGATACCCGCAGAATCTCGCAGAATTGTGAAAAATTCGTGAAGCCGTCGCTACGGCCAGAGATTCAGGGGTCGTCCAGAAAGAACCTCCGGGAGGTGGCCGCTAAAGTCCACACAAATGAACGTGGTGTGGGCCACCTCCCGGAGGTTGAATCGGGAAGTTGTGCTTAGGCGGTTACTTCAGTCGCACCGATGGTGAATTGTCCTTGAATCCCCGCTCGAGATAGGGCAACACAAAGCCCATCAGCCCGATAGCGCCCAGAATGCCCGTGACCATGCGGGCGATGCTGTTGAACGAGCCCCACTGGTCGCCTGCGTAAAATTCCGGCGGGAAACGGTTATTGGTCAGAGCCGCCAGCCAGGCGTTGCTCTCCCGAAAGCCTTCCCTGAGCCCCCCCAGATCGCTGATCAAGTGCGTGCCGCCATCGATGGCCAGCGGCAACAGCAGGAGCAGCGCCCAACCCCAGCTCAGGCCCTGCCAGCGTTTTCGCACCAGGGCGTAGACCAACGTCACCACGAACCAGCCGCCATAAAAGCTGACCATGCGGTCCGACCACCCCAGCTTCCAGCCCATTTCCGGCGTCCCGATAAAGGTTCGCATGGTTCCTGGGATCGCCGGATTGGCGCTCCCGTCCATGGCCAGCAGGATCTCGTTTTTGGGGTAGGTGAATTGTTCGCCGAACAGAAACCAGGAGCGCTGCGGCAGTTGGTGGCAGAAAAATGAGTACAGGAAATAGATGCCGCGGGCAGGAGTCTCCCAGCCCAGCTTCATGAAGGCCGGAGCCAGCCAGGGCAGCAGGTTCCACATGCCAAGCCCGACCAGCATCACCAGCAGCCAGTGGTTGATCAGCCAGGCGGCGCTGCGGTTGATGGCGTCTGCGAACCCTTGTGATTGGAGACTGCGCTGTTCGATCATTGCAACGGCATTTGGCGGCTGCGGTCTTGCTGTTGGGCGAGCTGCGCTGGATCCCACCAGGTTTGGATATAGCGAATCACCGCCACGATTTCTTCGTCTGATAATTGCTCGCCCAGCGCTGGCATCTGCTGGCCGCCGTTGATGATGAGTTGCTGAATCTGGCCGTCGGGATGGTGCCAGGCATGTTCAGTCTCGTCCAGGGCGGGCGCTTCGGCGATGGCGGCGTGGCCCTCGCCCTGCGCGCCGTGACAGGCGGCGCAGGTTTGCTCATACACCTGCTGGCCCAGGGCGATGGTCTCCTCGTTCGCCAGGGGTTCGGCCGGTTTGCTTCCGTTCACAACCGCCAACGCGAAAAGCGCCACGATCAAGAGCGCTCCGCCGGCAATGGCGGCATAGGTCATCCGCCGTCGTCTAACCTTGGCTTGCCGGCGTTGGCGCCGGTCGATTTTTCGGCTCATGGATGGTTCTCCTTTTGCGTGTTGCGTGTTCCGTTAGCGTTCATCTAAACGGAACACGCAACACGCAATACGTTTTTTTTGGCTACGCCAACTTCGTCCGGCGCAGGGTCTGGGCATTGATGGCGACGATGATGGTGCTGAGCGACATCAGGGCCGCGGCTACGGCCGGGTCGGGCATGATGCCCCAAGGGGCCAAAATACCGGCCGCCAGCGGGATCATGATGATGTTGTAGCCAGCGCCCCACCAGATGTTCTGTTTCTGCTTGCGGTAGCTGGCCAGGCTGAGCTTGAGGATGCGGACGATGTCCATGGGATTGCTCTTGACCAGGATCAGGCCGGCCGATTCGACGGCCACGTCGGTGCCGCTGCCGATGGCGATGCCCACGTCGGCGCGGGTGAGGGCGGGGGCGTCGTTGACGCCATCGCCGACCATGCCGACCATCTTGCCCTGCTCTTGCAGTTCGATGACCTTCTTGTCTTTGTCGGCTGGCAGCACTTCGGCAAAGTAATGGTCGATCTTCAATTCGTCGGCCACCGCTTTGGCGACATCCTTGCTATCGCCGGTGAGCATGGCCACTTCCACGCCCATCTCGTGTAACTGCTCGACCGCTTGACTGCTCTCGGGGCGAATCACATCAGCCAGGGCGAAGGCGGCGATGACATCAGCGCCACGCACCAGGTAGATGACGCTCTGACCTTTGGCGCCCGCCTCCCGCGAGAATTGCGCCAGTCCGTCGGCCGGTTTCGCTTCCAGGTATTCCAACATGCGGGGGCCGCCCACATAGACTTCGTCGCCAGAGACAGTCGCTTCCACCCCGCGTCCCTTCAATATCTTGAAGTCATCGACAGCGGGCAAAACGATCTGTTTTTCCTCGGCGCTGGTGCGGATGGCCTTGGCGATGGGATGTTCGGAGTCGCCTTCGATGGCGGCGGTTATCGCCAACGCTTCGTTCGGGTCTACGCCAGTTGCCGTAGCCAGGGCGACGACGCCAACTTCGCCTTTCGTCAGGGTGCCTGTCTTGTCAAAAGTGATCACGTTCAGGTCTTTGGCGATCTCCATCGCTTGGCGGTCGCGGATGAGGATGCCGTTTTTCGCGGCCAGCGAGGTGGTGTTCGCCACCACCAGCGGCACGGCCAGACCCAGGGCGTGGGGGCAGGCGATGACCAGGACGGTGACCGCGCGGGCGATGACGACGGAATTGAACTCTCCTTCCGCAATCGTCCAGGCGATAGCCGTCAGTGCGGCCACGATCAGCGCCACGTAGAAGAGCAGCGACGCCGCCCGGTCGGCCAGCAGTTGCGTTTCCGACTTGCTCGCCTGCGCCTCTTTCACCAGGCGCATGATGCCAGAGAGGGCTGTGTCCTCGCCCACAGCCGTGACCTTCACCCGCAGGCTGCTGTCCCCGCCATTCACTGTACCCGCGATCACGCTGGCCCCGACCGTCTTCTTGACCGGCCTGGACTCGCCCGTGATCATGGATTCATTCACATCGGTTTCGCCGTCGATCACAACGCCATCGCTGGGAACACTGGCGCCGGGGCGAACCAGCACGATGTCACCCAATTTGAGCTCTCCGGTCGGGCGCTCCATGACCTGGCCGTCGGGCATGATCACCTCGGCGGTGTCAGGCATCAACTGGGCCAGCGCGTCCAGCGCACCCGAGGCCTGGCGAATGCTACGCATTTCGATCCAGTGCCCCAGCAACATCACGTCAATCAGCGTGACCAGTTCCCAGAAAAAGGCGTCCCCCAAGTCAATGACGAGCGTGGCCATGCTGTAGACATAGGCCACCGTGATCGCCAGGGAAATCAGGGTCATCATGCCCGGCTTGCGGCCGCGCAATTCGTCCCAGGCCATGCTCAGGAAGGGCAGGCCGCCGTAGAAAAAGACGATGGATGCGAACACCGGCACGATGAACTGACTGCCGGGAAATGTCGGCGCCGAATAGCCCAGCCAGTTCTGGATGGATTCGCTCCAGAACAGCACAGGAATGCTGAGCAAGAGGCTCAGCCAGAAGCGGTCGCGGAACATGATTTCGTGGCCGGTGTGATCGGTATGCCCCGCATGTCCATCATGGTCGTCATGGCCGCTGTGTGCTTCGTTCCCACCCCCATATGTTTTTGAATGTGTTGTTGTGTGTCCCATGGCGGCATGGTCATGACTTGCATGATCATGTGTCTGGGAGTGCTCGTTCGCGGCGTGGCCGCTGTGTTCGTTGGTTTGGTGACTGCTCACGGTCGTGTTTCCTTGAGACGCTACAGAGAAAGAGCAACCCGGTGGGCTGCTCTTCCTTGAGTGTTATCTGAATGTCTGTTTTTGAGAGGCCACCAAACGGTTTTGGCGGTCTAGCTGCTGGGCTATCAATTCTTGATGAGTTCGTTACCCGCCGCTTTCCATGCATTCATACCGCCATCCAATTCCAGGATGTTGGTGTAACCGAGGGCGGCCTTTGACTCAACATAGCGCGGCCAGGTGCAGATTTAAGGGGCTATGTTCCTCACTGGGGCTGATCAACAAAGGTGCGAAATGATTGCCCCGAGCTCTGACGGTCGCCGGTCCTTCTAAAGTTTTGTCGCTAGCGACGCGGTTGATCGTGGTATGAATTGGGTAGCGGATTTGCATCCATTGGCCCAAAGCCATCAACTGTTCACCAACTCGCCCTAAACTGCGATGCCAGTTACCTGCTTCTTGATAGCCCTTGTTGTTGAGCAGATTTTGGACCAAGCGGTACTGATCAGCGCGGGCCATCATTTCTTGGCG
>DUEF01000015.1 GCA_011176555.1 Caldilineae bacterium | reverse complement strand
GCGTCGATCAGCTGGTCGGGCGAGAGTTTCTGTTCGAGAACAGTGACTTTGCCGACCTGACGCAAGCGATCCACGCCATCGGGGTGGATGGGATCGCAGATGAGGATGTGTGGTGTGTGGTGCTGGCTCATCAGGGCTCCATGGATTGGGTGGCGTTTTTTGGAGAAGCAGCTATTATACTGCTCGTCGGAGCAAATAGAAAACGAGGTGCTGATTGGGCGATTTGTCCGATGGCTATCTTACGCTCTGATGAACGGTGGATATAGAATTGGCCCTATCCATTCGCTTCCGCTGTGGCGATGATCTCGCCCAGCTTTTCGCTAACGGACGGCGGCAAGGTTCGGGGCTGATGAGACGCCAGGATTTCTCTGGCCCTGTCCCGGGCCCGTTGGCCCAGTTTTTGCCTGCCCTGCGCCTCCCAACCATCATAGTTGTCCCTATCCAGCAGGGTGGGATACCAGATATCCCGGAAGTGTCGATAGGTGTGATCGCTCTGGATGAAATCTCCGCCCGGACCGGCGGCATGGATTTCGTCCAGAGCCAGGGTTTCCCGACTGACTTCAATCCCCCCCATAAAACTTTTAACAAAACCCGCCATTTCGTCCATCGAGACCAGCATTTCCAGGGAGCAGGTCAGGCCGCTTTCGATGTATCCCACGTCATGCACCAGGTTGGTCCCGCTCATGGCTGCGGCCATCAGCCACAAAGCCCCTTCCATCGCAGCCTGCTGATCGAAGGTTTTGGCATCGCTGCATCCGCCAAAGCCCCAGGTGGGCAGGCGGTAATAGCGGCCCAGTTCGGCCAGGCTGCTGGTCATCAGCATGAACTCCGGCGCGCCGTAGCTGACGATGGTGGTGCGCATGTCGAGAATGCCCATGCCCGCACCGAAGATGCAGGGCGCACCGGGTCGTTTCAACTGGGCGACGAGGATGGCGCTGAGTAGTTCGGCATTGGCCACCACCAGCGCCCCGGCCATGGTCACAGGCGTCACGCCGCCGATGCCGATGCCGGGCACGTAGGCGATGGGCAGATGATGCTCGGCCAGGAGCAACAGTTTATCCATCGCCTCCTCTGAATGTTGTAGAGGGGTCGTCGGTTCGGCGTACAGGATCAGGAAGGGTTTTTGGCGCAGGTTTTCCATATCTCCGGCCACAGCCGCAGCCATGTCGAGGATGTTGGCCAGTCCCTCCCGGTTGAAGGTCGTGTAGACGATAGGCTTGCTTGAATTCGTGACCATGACCTCGAAATTATGCAGGTCAGAGGTTCCGACTGGGACATCGTGCGGCAAAGCCATTGACATAATGAAATCGATATGCGGCAAGGCGTCGGCGATTCTGGCCACATTGACGCCGTCGCTTTTACGTGAGAGTCGTCGCTCACCGCTTTCGAGATCGATTGTGTACATGAGATCCGACCCGGTTCCGTAATGGACATTGGTGCTCTCCAAACGCATGGCCGGCTCCCCATTTTGATCATAGGTGGTGATGCTGGCCGGGGCCGTCCTGATTGCTTCTTCGATCAGGTGGGAGGGGATATGGACCCGATTGCCATCGCTGATGGTGCAGCCGGCTTTACGTAATAAGGCCAGGGCTTCATCCTGGAAGACGCGCACGCCTGTCCGCCGCAATACTTCCAACGTCGCCAGGTGGATTTCTTCCTTCTGGCTGTCTGAGAGGAATCCAACTTGGGGGGAGGTGAGAACCATGCGGTTGCTTTTCATTTTTTAACTCCTGTTGGGGATGTGCTGAAGGTGCGCCTTTCAGAGCGTCTGGATGCTGGGAATTTGATAGCCGGCGAAGCGCATATCGACGGTTTGAATGCTGTCAGGCGTACCCAGCACCGTCACCTTGTCGCCGACTTTCAACCGGGAGTAGCCGTGCGTTACGAGTAGGTCGCCGTTGCGGCGGATGGAGAGGATGAGGATGTCGCCGGGGAGATGTAAATCTCGGATTGCGACGCCATCGAGCGCCTGATCGATGACCATCAACTCCATCACGTCCTGGCTGTCGGATTCGCCCAGAAGCAGAGAGGTGGTGGCGGGTGAACGGACGAACTCTTCGAGCAGGTTGACGGTGGCTGTGGTTTGTTCGACGACCGAGACGCCGAGTTCCCGGAAACGGGCGATTTGGGCGGGGTCGCGTACGAAGGCCACGATTCGTTCTGTGCCGATGTGTTCGTAGGCCAGTTCGCAAACTTTATAGTTCTGCTCGTCCTCCGGCAGCATCGCCACTACGGCATCTGCGTTGTCCGATTCCAGGTCAGCCAGGATGTCCACCCCCAATGAAGTCACATAACGGGCGTCGATCTCCTTCTCTCCCTGGATCTTTACGAAAAAATTCTTGTTCAAGCAGACCATTCGCACCGACCAATCATGCTGCGCCAGGCGTTTGGCCAGCGTCAGCGCCCGCGCCCCCATGCCGAAGATCAGCACATCACGCGTGCCGTCGAAGGTGCTGGGATCCGCCTTGGGGTGGGCTTCGCCCACGCGTTTGATCGCCCACTTGAAGGCGGGCGGGCCCACGATCTGGTTGAGAACGATCACGGCGATGGCCAGCGAGGCGAAATCGACGCCCCAGGTGGGGAATTCATCGGCAACTTCCTGGGCCAGGCCGATACTGACCCCGGCCTGTGTGAGAAACGTCAGCCACAAGAGCCTGTTGTGCCGCATGGGATCTCCCGCCAGCACGCCGCCGCCGAAACTGCCCACGATGATCCCGAGCAGGCGGATGGTGAATAGCGCCAGGATGATGGTCCAGGTCTGGCCCAGCACGCTGAGATTGATGTTTACACCCACCAGGATGAAGAAGAGGATGAAGATCACAGGCGAGATCTCTTCCACGATCTTGTTGAATTCCGGCCCGTAGCGGGTGTAATTCGAGATCACGAAACCTGCGACCAGGGCGACCAGCAGCGGTTCTGCAAAGAGCTCGACCGGTTGTCCCCCCAGATGCACGTGGCGTAGAGCATCAGCGAGGAAGAAGATGCCATAACCCACCGCCAAAATCAAGGCTGTTTTTAGGCGCCGATCGAGCTTTAACGCCAAGATGAGTCGCAGAATTTGGCCCACCAGAATGCCCAAAAAGATGTCGAGGGCGATCTCGAGGATGATGTGGAAGAAAACCGGTGGGTTGAAGGAGGCGTCCGTGATCAGCACATCGGCCACAGACACGGCGATGGCGAAAAGAAGGATGACCAGGCTATCCATCAGAACGGTGGCCCCGAAAATTCGTTTGGTAAAGGGGCCCCGCGCCCTCAATTCCTTGATGATGGCGTAGGCGGAGGCGGGTGACCGCGCCACCATGATCGTCGCGCCCACCAGGGCCACCGCCAGCACCTCGACAGCCGTCATGCCCTGCATGAAGGGAATGGCGCCAGCAAGCAGGACATAACCGATCACGCCGAAGATGAACACCGCCACCACCAATCCGCCGATGATGAAAAGGATGCTGCGCCAGGTTCCTTTGAGTTGGCCGAGATGCAATTCGCTTCCGGCGGCGAAGGCGATGAAGGCCAGGGCGATGGCATTGATGAATCCCACCGATTCCATCGATTGCTGATCGAACAAGCCCAGCACGTAGGGCCCCGCCAGCACGCCCACGAACAGGAAGCCGCTGATCAGGGGTAAGCCCGCCAATCGGAACCACTTGCCGATGTCTTTTGCCGCCAGGGCGATGAGTACGAAGATGGTGAGTGGTGCGATGATTTGCATTGGCTTAGTTTATGCTACTTTGGGCAGATGTGGAAAAGCCGATGATGAGCCGTTTCACGCCGCCGATTTCATGTTTCCTCGAAATGAGTTGTCATCGATTCAGATGCTGGTTCTTCCATCAGCGCTTCTTCTTCCGTATCGGGTGGGGGCGCCTCCACAGTGTGGCTCGGAGCCACCAACGCGATCAGTTTGTCACCCGTATGAGGTGCGTAAGCCGCTGTCGCCGCCAGCACAACGAGCGTACCGTCGCTTCTTATGGCGAACATCGGTGTAGCGTAATCCGCGCAGGCTTCACTAAAAGCAGCATAATCGAACTCGTTGGTCAACTCGATGATGTGTAGCGTCCAACCTGCATCGAAGCGATCACTCAGTACGCGGTAGGTTATGTCTGGCCCAAACAGTAATCTGCCCACCAGATAATCTGGCACTGATTCATGCGACGACGCGCTGTTTGATCGCAGTGGCAATTGATATACGTTGGAGCGACCAAAAATTTCCGCCATGTGCAGAGATGCCAGTGTGTTGATCTCATCATTTGAGGTGAGGGCCAACATCCTACCGACGCCGCCCAGGTTGATTTCCTCGATGAAATCTTCGTAGAGGACGTTGCCGCAATAGGCCCGCAACCCTTCATCCTCCGCCAGACTGACATTGCGGGCGTTAGTATCCACCAAAACGATCTTGATACCGGCGTCCTTCAGGGCTTTCGCCAGATTGCGAGACTCTTTGTGAGCGCCAACGAACAGCAATCCCTGAGGATTCGCCTCCGCAAGGCCCAAGCGCCGCGCCAGAGGGCCGGCAGTCAGGCCGTATACGACAACCGTACCGATAATAACCAAGAAGGTGAGAGAAACCAGTTTATCGGCATTCGGATAGCCGAGATGCGCCAGTTCTATGGCGAAGATCGAGGCTACTGCGGCGGCGACGATGCCGCGTGGAGCCATCCATGCCAGGAATGCTTTCTCTTTGCCCTGGAGCGGAGCTCCCAACGTGGAGATGAGGACGTTGAGTGGTCGAGCGAGAAGGATGATGGCAGCCAGAAAGACGAGGGCGGGCCAGCCAAGACTCAGGATGTCCCCGATTTGTAGGCGGGCGGCAAGCAATACGAAGATGCTCGATGTAAGCAGGACGCCCAGATCTTCCTTGAATTCGATGATGCGTTTGATGGATACAGCGTTCTGATTGGCCAAAACCATGCCCATGATCGTCGTTGCCAATAGTCCTGATTCCGAGGCCAGGACATTGGACAAGCCAAAGATGCCAATGACTGCCATCAAGGTGAATGTGTTTTGGAGATGGTCGGGAATCAAATAGCGTTTGAGTAAGAGTGATAAAATCCGGGCCCCCGCCCAGCCCAAAGCAGCGCCGATGATAACGATCTGGAGTAGGTTGATTAGCGCCTCGCCCGTGGCCGAGCGTAGGTTGGTTTGCAACACCGTCTCGAAAACCAATAGGGCCAGGGTGGCCCCGACCGGATCGATGAGAATGCCCTCCCATCGCAGGATGGACCCCACCTGTCCTTCTGGCCTCACATCGCGCAACAGGGGCAAGATAACGGTGGGGCCACTGACGATCAAAATGGCTCCGAGAATGAGGGAGAGGGAGAGATCCAATCCGATGATGAAATAAGCTGCTGCAGCGCCAACCGCCCACGTGACCAGGGCTCCAATCGAAATCAGATTGCGCACGACATGCTTGATCCCGGGCAGATCTCTGAGTCGGAGCCCCAGGCCTCCTTCGAAGAGGATGATGCCAACCGCCAGGGAGACAAGGGGAAATAACAAGTCCCCAAATAGTTCGTCTGGATTGATGAAACCCAGGATCGGACCAATGAGTAATCCGAAAACCAGGAGCAGGAGAATGGAGGGGATGCGAATGCGCCACGCCAGCCACTGGGCGAAAATACCGGCAAAAATAATGGTGGCGAGCCCGATAACAAGATTGTCGGTCAAGATAAGCCTCTGTTAAGGGTATGATCGTGATGGGAAAAAAGCGCTATTCGATATTATTCTAACATCACGCAACACCGATAGGGTAGTTGGCGCACGTTAGAATTGCTTCTATTCGCTGATGGTTTTGTTGAAGCGTGACGAGGAAACCAGCGATTGGCTCCTATCTGTCACCACTGCTATAATGGCGCTACTTTACGTGTTGCGTAAGGCGATACGCCACGCAACCGATCCAAACATACGACGCATCACCTGACCGTTTGACCACTATGCCCTCAGTCTATCCTTTCACCGCCATCGTCGCTCAAAATCGCATGAAGCGGGCGCTGATTCTCAACGCCATCAACCCCCAAATCGGAGGCGTGCTCATCCGCGGCGAGCGGGGAACCGCTAAATCGACCACCGCCCGCGGCCTGGCCGCGCTTTTGCCGGAAATCGAAGTCGTGGAAGGCTGCGAATTCGGTTGTGATCCCAACCAGCCTGCTTTCTATTGCACCAACTGCCGGGAACGCCTCGCCAGCGAAGGGACGCTGCCCACCTGCACCCGTCGCATCCGCTTCGTCGATCTGCCCGTTAGCGCCACCGAGGATCGGGTCGTGGGCACGCTCGATATCGAGAAGGCGATCAAGAAAGGCGAGCGCCATTTCGAGCCGGGCGTGCTGGCCGCGGCCAACCGCGGCTTGCTCTATGTTGACGAAGTCAATTTGCTAGATGACCATGTGGTTGACCTGCTCCTGGACTCGGCGGCGATGGGCGTGAATGTGGTCGAACGCGAGGGCATCAGCTTCCAGCATCCGGCCAATTTCATCCTGGTGGGAACCATGAACCCGGAAGAGGGCGACTTACGACCGCAGTTGTTAGATCGATTCGCCCATGCCGTGGACATCGAGGGCATCCAGGACGCCCGCGCTCGGGTGCAGATCGTGCGCCGTCGCTTGGATTACGATCAAGATCCGGAAGGATTCTACGAGGCCTGGGCGGAGGATGAACGGCGTTTGTCGGAAGAGATCGAGCGGGCACGCAACCGCCTGGCCCTGGTCACGTACAGTGATCGGGACGTTTATCTCATCGCCTATCTCACGGCGTCCTACAATGTGGATGGTCATCGCGCCGACATCGTGATCTTGAAGACGGCGCAGGCAAATGCCGCTTTCGAGGGCAGGTTGAAGATCAACGAACATGACATCCAGGTGGGGGCCGAGTTGGCGTTGCCGCACCGGCTCAAGCGCCAACCCTTCCAGGACGCCAGTTTGCAACCGCAGCAGTTGCAGGAACGTTTGGAGCAGGTGCAGCAGCAGGTGGACGCCGAGCAAATGGCGATGGATGGCGCGGCCGCGCCTGGCGACATGGAAAAAAAAACGCTGATGACCTAGACGGGGAGGAGCAGTCGCCGGAAATGGCGGGTGCGCCGGCCGAAGCTGCACCCCAGCGCCAGGACGACGCCACCGGCTCCGGTGACCAGAAAGCGCCCCATCGTATGGCACAGGTGGGGGATGTGTTCAAGACCAAGCGTCTGGATACGCCGCTGGACAAGCTCACGCGGGCCAAGGGCGGCAAACGCTCCACCACCCGCACCGAGCGCAAGCGTGGACGCTACATCAAGGCTCGTCCTGCCAACGACCGCCCCGATGACATCGCTTTCGACGCCACTTTCCGCCAGGCGGCCATGCAGCAGGTGCACCGCCAACGGGACGATGTGGCTTTTGCCGTGGAACGACAGGACTTGCAGCGCAAAGTGCGGGTGCGCCGCGCTTCCAATCTGATTTTGTTCGTGGTCGATGCCAGTTGGTCGATGGCCGCTGCCGAACGCATGGAAGCCACCAAAGGCGCGGTGATGTCGCTGTTGGTCGATGCTTACCAGCGGCGGGATCAAGTGGGCATGGTGGTGTTCCAGAAAGACCGGGCGCGGGTCGTTCTGCCCCCGACCAGTAGTGTGGAACTCGCGCAGAAGGCCTTGCGAGACGTGCCGGTGGGGGGCAAGACGCCGCTCTCGTCAGGCCTGCTGACCTCGTACAACGTGATCATGGCCGCCCGTCGCCGCGACGTCGAAATCCGACCCCTGATGATCCTCCTCACCGATGGCGCTGGCAACGTGAGCATGACCGGTATGCCCGCCCAGGAAGAGGCCCTGCGCATGGCCGATCTCTTCAAACTCAACCACATCCGCACCGTCACCATCAACATGGAGCATCAGGCCTTCGACCGCGGCCTGGCCCAATCGCTGGCCGACGCCCTGGGCGGCATCTGCTACAATCTCCCAGAATTGCGCGCCGAGTCGTTGTTGAAGACCGTCAAGCAAGCGCTGGAGCATTGATTCGGCCCATCATCGGGAGTTAGCGTTATGGGAACGGAATTGTTGGCTGTCCTCTGCGGACTGGCGGCGGGCATCAGTTGGGGGGCGGGCGATTTCGGCGGCGGCTTGGCCAGCAAGCGCACGAACGTGTTCATGGTCATCATTCTCTCTCAGATGGTGGGCGTCGGTCTACTGTTGACGCTGGCCTTGGGTTTTGGTGAACCCGCGCCCACATCCACAAGCCTGCTGTGGGGCGGCGTGGCTGGCGTTTTTGGCATGACTGGGTTGGCAGCGCTGTATCTGGGGTTGGCCCGGGGCAGAATGTCGGCCGTGGCCCCGGTGACGGCGGCTGTGGCCGCGGCCCTGCCGGTGTTCGTGGGCCTTCTGCTCGAAGGTTGGCCCTCGCCCTGGCAAATGGCGGGGTTCGTCGCGGCGCTGGCGGCTGTGTGGCTCTTGGCGCAGGATGGCGATGACCTGCGAGCCCAAATCGATATCAAGGAGTTGTATCTCCCCCTGATCGCCGGCCTCGGCTTCGGGCTTTTTTTCATTCTTATCGACCAAGCCAGCCGGGACGCCGTTTATTGGCCGCTACTGATGGCGCGGTTATCCTCGGTGGGCTTGCTCACCCTGCTCGTGTTGGTGCGGCGAGAATGGCGGATCCCGCCCCGCTCGCAATTCCCGCTGCTTATCCTGGTCGGCATTTTCGAAACCGGCGGCAACGCCTTTTTCGCCCTGGCCACGCAGATCGGACGCCTGGACATTTCCGCTGTGTTAGCTTCGCTATATCCCGCCACGACCGTGCTCCTGGCGGCGGTGGTGCTCAAAGAAAAGGTGGGGCGCCCGCAAAAGGTGGGGATCGTGGCGACGTTGGTGGCCTTGGTGTTGATTGCGGCGTGATCATGGTGGCGGGCGCGTCGTTCGATGTCAACCATCGGCTGCGGGAACCTGCGAAATCGCCGCTCGTATGCGCTCGACGCTGGCCGCTTGCCCCAAAGCTGCCAGTGAGATGAACAATGGCAGGGCCACGCGCTTGCCCGTGATCGCCGTGCGGATGGGGCTGAAGATCTGTCCGGCCTTCAATCCCGTCTCCCCGACCAGATCCCGTAGCCCCGCCTCGATGCTGGCCTCGTCCCAGGTCTCTAATCCGGCCAGCAGTTCGGCGGAACGCGTGAGGCCGGCGATCGTCTGCTCGGGTGTGGTCTTGCGCGGGATCAGATCTTTCGGGTTTTCGATGGTGATGGCGTCGGCGTAGAGGAACTCCACCCAGGGCGCGGCGTCGGACAGCTTTTTGATGCGCTCCTGCACGTCGGGCAGCAGCAGGCGAAGCCTGGCATCTTGGCGCAAGGTTTCTTCATCGACGCCCAGATCAGTGCTGAGGAAGGGTAGCAGCGCCTCCAGCAGGGCGTCAGTCGACAACTTGCGGATGTAAACGCTGTTCATCCACGCCAGCTTGTCCGCGGGGAAGCGGCCCGGTGAGGCCTGAATGCCGCGGATGGAAAAAGCCTTGATCGCAGTTTCCCGGTCGTAGATCTCGGTTTCGCCGTCCAGCGCCCAGCCGATGCCGGTGAGGAAATTGACCACGGCGTCAGGCAGGTAGCCCCGCTCGCGGTATTCGTGCACGAACACAGGGATAAGTTCCCCGTCGGGGCTGCGCACGGCGCGTTTGCTGAGTTTGCCCTTGCCGTCCGGTTTCAGGATCAAAGGCAGGTGCACGAAGATGGGCGGCTCCCAACCCAGGGCCTTGTACAGTTGCCAGCGCAGAGGCACGGTGGCGATCCACTCGTTGCCCCGCATCACGTGGCTGATTTCCATGAAATGATCATCGACCACCACAGCCAGGTGATAGGTGGGCCAGCCATCGCTTTTGAGGAGCACTGCGTCTTGCATCTCTTTGTTGTCGAAGGTGATGTCGCCGCGGATGGCGTCGTGGAAGGTGGTCACGCCATCCGTGGGCATGGCCAGGCGCACTACCCAGCTTTTGCCTTCGGCCTCTTTTTGGGCGCGTTCTTCTGCTGTCAGATAGCGGCAACGACGGTCATAACCGATTTTTTGCTTGGTCGCGCGCTGCTCATCCCGCATCTGCGCGAGTTCGTCCGCCGTGCAATAGCAGCGGTAGGCGTGGCCCTGCTCGATCAGCCAATCGGCCCAGTGCTGGTACATGGCCAAACGCTCGGACTGAAGATAGGGCCCGTAATCGCCGCCGACCTCGGGGCCTTCATCCCAATCGAGGCCCAGCCAGCGCAGGCCATCCAGGAGGTCTTGCAGGGCCTCGGGGTGGAAGCGCTTGCGGTCGGTGTCCTCGATACGGAGGATGAATTGGCCGCCGGTGTGACGGGCGTAAAGCCAGTTGAAAAGGGCGGTGCGGGCTCCGCCGATGTGGAAGAAGCCGGTGGGACTGGGGGCGAAACGGACGCGGGCGGGAGTTGTCATAAGAATTGGGGATTAGAGATTGGGGGGTGGGATCGTTCGGTATTTGATAGTGGACATTGGGTATTTGCAGATCGGGGTGAAGTGGGGAAATAGCCAATACCCCAATACCCAGTATCCAATACCACCATTACCGCGGCGTATTGGGCCGATCGATATCGAGCCGAGGATTACGCACGAGACCGTCGTAATCGTTGTAGCGGGGATGATCCAGGATGTGGGCCAGGAAGAGCTTCTCGGTCCAGTTGGCGCTGGCGTAGTGGGCCGGGACGTAGAAACGTGCGCCGTAAATCTGCGATATCTTGCGCCGGTCGTGGGCCGCGTTGAACTCGCGGATGGCCAGGCGTTCGCCGTTGAAATCAGCGAAAGTGAAGCCGAGGATGTCATCGAAATAGCACTGCACCCGGGGCAGGATGCGGTCGGGTGACGCTTCCAGCAGGGCCAGGGCCGGGATGGTGGAGCTGTAGAGGTCCAGGTCGAAGGAAATGAAACCGATGGGCGCGTGGTCGCTGGCCAGGAACTCGGGAATCGTGTCCTCCACCAGGCCCAAATGGAGTTGGGCGCGCTGCAATTGCGCCCGCAGCGCTTGCTCGTCCATGGCGAAATCGCCCTGCGCCCAGAGATTGGGCAGGTCGCGGTGATCTTCCGGCTTGGGCAGGCCCTCGCCGCTGTCGAAACCGACGACATCGATGCTGACCCCCAGCGCCTGTTCGAGCCAGACCGCCGTCCGATCCAGGGCGATGAGGCCGTTGCCGCCCGCCACCCCCAATTCGATGGCGGTGATGCGGGCGATGCCCAAATTCTTGGCCAGGTAGGCGGCGTGCGCCATGCCCCAGGTGTAGGGCGGGCGCTGTTGCGGCCCCAGAGCCATCGCCGCATCTTCCACCAGGGCATTCAGCATGGGATAGGCGAAAAGGTCGCGGCTGAAATCGCGGCGCGTGGCCTCGGGCGCGGTGGCCCAGACGATGATCCGGCGCAGCCAATGGCGAAAAGTCTGCTTGATCATGCGCTCAGCTTCTCTTCCAACAGCGTTTTGACCAACTGCGGATTGGCCTTGCCGCCGGTCTGGCGCATGACCTGGCCCATGAAGAAGCCGAGCAATCCGATCTTGCCGTTGCGATAGGCCGACACCTTGCCCGCATTGTCCGCCATGATCTGGTCGATGATGGGCGCCAGGGCGTCGGCGTCACTGATCTGTTTCATGCCTTTGGCTGCGACGATAGTTTCGGGATCACCGCCGTTCGCCAGCATCTCGGCCAGCACCTGCTTGCCCTGGTTGTGGGAGATGGTCTTGGCGTCTACCAGCGCCACCAGCTTGCCGAATTCGGCTCCGCCGAAGGGCAGGGAGGCGATGGTCGCGTCCTTGATCTCGCCTTGCAGGACGTTGTTGATCCAGTTGGCGAGCGATTTCGGGTTGTTGTGTGCAGCCAGCGCCGCGTCGAAGAAGGCGGCAGTGGTCAGATCGCCGCTGAGGAGGTCGGCATCCTGCTCTTCCAGACCAAACTCAGTGCGGTAGCGTTCGTAGGCGGCTTGCAGAGGCGGATTTTCCGCCCGAGCCCTGTCTCTGGCCTCCGAGCGGGTTCCTTCGACGACCATCCCTGCTGGATCGACCGGTCGCGATGCCCCGGCCTGCGGTGCTGGCTCCGCCCGCTTCGTCCACGTATCGCGCAGGCCGATGATGCGGTTGAACACCAGCGCCTCGGGCCGGGAATCCACCGCGTCCTGAATGAAATAGCCCTGGCGCTCGAATTGGTAGCGGGTGTCGGTCGGGTCAGCCGCGATGCTCGGTTCCACAAACGCCCGGTCGAGCGTGATCAGCGAGTTCGGGTTCAGATAATCCTTGAACGTCTTGCCTTCGGATGTGTCATCGGGATTGGCCCTGGCGAACAGGCGGTCGTACAATCGCACCTCGGCCGGAAGCGCGTGCTCGGCCGAGACCCAGTGAATAGCGCCCTTTACCTTGCGTCCCCGGGGCCGCGCGCCGAGCGTGGTCGGATCGTAGGTGCAGCGCAATTCCAGCACCCGCCCCAACTCATCCCGGATCACTTCCTCGCACTTGATCACGTAACTGTGACGCAAGCGCACTTCCTGTCCGGGCGAAAGCCGCTTGAAACCCCTGGGCGGCTCTTCCGCGAAATCCTCCCGTTCGATGTAGATCGTGCGGCCAAAGGGAACCTTGCGCGTCCCCTCCCTGGGGATGTCTCTCGGCCAGTAATCTGCATCCAGCCATTCTTCTGCGCCCGCGGGATAGTTGCTGATCACGACCTTGAGCGGGTCGAGCACCGCCATCACCCGCCGCGCCCGGTAGTTGAGATCGTCGCGGATGGTGTGCTCCAGCAAGACCGTTTCCACCCGGCTGTTGACCTTGGCCACCCCCACCCGTTCCACGAACGTGCGGATCGCTTCGGGCGTCACCCCGCGCCGTCGCAGGCCGGAAATCGTGAACATGCGCGGATCGTCCCAGCCGCTGACATAACCCTCGTTCACCAATTGCAGCAACTTGCGCTTGCTCATCACCGTGTAATCCAGGGCCAGGCGGGCGAATTCGTACTGATGGGGGCGCGGTTCATCAAACAGACTGTCCAGCAACCAATCGTAAACGGCCCGGTTGTTCTCGAATTCCAGCGTGCAAAGGCTGTGCGTGACATTTTCGATGGCGTCTTCCAGGGGATGGGCGAAATCATACATCGGGTAGATGCACCATTCGTCGCCCCGGCGGTAGTGGCTGGCATGCCGGATGCGGTAGAGCAGCGGATCCCGCATCTTCATGTTGGGAGAAGCCATATCGATTT
Organism: Caldilineae bacterium; assembly: GCA_011176555.1. GTDB lineage: Bacteria > Chloroflexota > Anaerolineae > J102 > J102 > DUEF01. The sequence goes on along the minus strand of DUEF01000015.1, from coordinate 3,447 downwards.
TGGCGCGCAGCACATGAGCGCCATCGGGGAATTCACCGGCCCGCATCCGCCGGAACAGTTCCAAATTTTCTTCCACCGAGCGCTCGCGATATGGACTATTCCGCCCCGGCTCCGTCACCGTGCCGCGGTAAACCCGAATTTCCTCCTCGCTCAGGCTATCGACGTAAGCCCGACCAGCCTCGATCAACCGTACGGCGAACGCATAGAACTGCTCGAAATAATCGGAGGCGAAATACAGGTGCTCGCCCCAATCGAAACCCAGCCAGCGAATATCCCGCTGGATGGACTCGACGTAGCTCATGTCCTCGGTTTCGGGATTGGTGTCGTCGAAACGTAGGTGGCAGACGCCGCCGTTCTCTTCGGCTACGCCGAAATTGAGCGAAATGGATTTGGCGTGGCCGATGTGCAAGAAGCCGTTCGGCTCCGGCGGGAAGCGCGTGACCACGCGACCGCCATACCTGCCAGTGCGGTTATCTTCGGCCACGATCTCGCGGATGAAATCTTTCTTTTCGGGCGTTGGGGTGGTGTTGTTCATGGGGATGATAGCGTGTTGCGTAGTGCGTGTTGCGTGAGCGCCTGGGATCCTTCGGCTTCACTCAGGACAAACCTGCCACCTGCGACCTGCCACGCGCCGCGTGCCACCTAAAACTCGATCTTCTTCCTTCTCATACTGACGCTCTGCGCCAGGCCGATCATCAGCATGAGCGAGAGCATGGCGCTGCCGCCGTAGCTGACGAAGGGCAGAGGCAAGCCGGTGACGGGGATCAGCGACATGTTCATGCCGATATTGACGATGGTTTGGAACAGGATGATGCCGGTGATGCCGGTGACGAGAAGCGCGCCAAAGGGATTACGGGCTTGCGCGGCGATACGCCACAAGCGCAGGATAATGAAGAGCAACAAAAGAAGCAAGATCGCCGCGCCCACAAAACCGATCTCTTCCGCTATGACTGAAAAGATGAAATCGGTGTGGCGCACGCGCAGGAAGTGCAATTGACTCTGCGTGCCCAGGCCATAACCCTTGCCCAGCAAGCCGCCGGATCCGACGCTCACCAGGGCCTGGCTCACGTTGAAATAGCTGTCGGGATCGGCAGTGGGGTCTAGGAAGATAAGGATGCGGGTGCGCTGATGTTCTTGCAGCAACGACCAGAGGAGCGGGGTCAAGGCCGCGCCTGTCACCAGTGCGATCAGCATGTGTTTGAGTCGCAAGCCAGCCACGAAGAGGATAAACGCCCCCTCCACCGCCAGCACAATGGCCGTGCCCAGATCCGGTTCGAGAAAAACCAGGACCAGCAGGGGGGCCATGATGGCCAAAGCCACAAGTGCGGTGGTGATTCGGTCCATCTTCTCCCAATTCATGGCCAGATACTTGCCCACGGCCAGAGCCAACACCACCTTGGCCAGCTCGGATGGCTGGATGGGAAAGAGTCCGAAGAAGTTGAGCCAGCTCTGAGCGCCGAACAAAGTGCTGCCGATGACGCCCACAAACGCCAGCAAGAGGAGCACGACGACGTAAATGGGGATGGTGAATGTCCCCAGAAAATCGTAGTCGAAAAAAGCGACCGCAAACATCAGCACAAATCCCGCGGCCAGAAAAACCACCTGCCGCATCGGATAAGACACCAATTCCGGGTCACCCTGCACTGCGCTGCTGATCATGACAATGCCATAGATGCTGAGCGCGAGAATAGCGACGAGCAGCAGCCAGTCGAATTGTCTCCAGTTCTGGCGCGTCATGGCGTTTGTTCCTCCATCTGCTCCAGGATGGATTGGCTGCCCTCGGCTTCATCGCGGGCCTTGATGTCGAAATAGCTGCGCAGAATCTCTTTTGTGATGGGCGCAGCCACCGCAGAGCCTTCGCCGCCATTGAAAACGAACACGGTGACCACGATTTCGGGATCCTCGTACGGTGCGAAGGCCGTGAACCAGGCATGGGAAGGGAGGTTGCCCCTGCCATCGCGCGGGATATCCGGATCGAAGAACTCGGCTGTGCCGGTCTTGCCAGCCACGGTCACATCGGGGAGCGCCACATTTTTGGCGGTGCCATGCTCCCAATTGACAGCCATCCACATGCCCTGGCGTACGGTGGCCAGATGCTTGGAATCGACCGGTATCTCTCGTATCAGATCAGGCTGCATACGCTGCACCAGGTGACTTTCACTATCGGTGATGGCTTCGATCAATTGCGGACGATAGAAACTGCCGTCGTTGGCGACGATCGTGGTCATCATGGTCACCTGCAAAGGCGTGGCGAGCACATCACCCTGGCCGATGCTCATGTTGTATGTGTCGCCTGTCACCCAGCGTTCACCTTTGGCAATGCGTTTCCATTTCGGATTGGGAATCAGTCCGCCATGTTCGGCTGGCAGATCGATGCCAGTAGGCTCGCCAAACCCGAATTCGGTGGCGTATTCGGCCAGCGTATCCACCCCCAATCCTTCAAAATCAGTGGCGTACCAGCCCCCGCCGAGTTTGTAAAAGAAGATATCGCACGATTCGCCCAGCGCCTGCACCACGTTAAGATCGCCATGATAGCCGCCCTGTTTGTATATCCAGCACACAAAGGGCTGGGCCAGCAGGGGATTGTCGGGGAAATTGCGGTTGGGAACATAGATGATGCCGGGGGCATTGAGCAAAGTGCGGGCGGTGATGACTTTCTCTTGTAAGCCAGCCGCCGCCGGCACCATCTTGAAGGTGGAGCCAGGGGGATAGATGCCGCTGGTGGCATGATTGATGAGTGGGTTGCCCGGCGCTTCGGAGATGTCTCTGTATTCATCGCCGGTGATGCCGTCGGCGAAGACGTTGTTGTCGTAGCTCGGCAGGCTGACCATGCCGCGCACGAAGCCGTTGCGTGGATCGATGGCGATGGCGACGGCGCTATGAGAGCGGTCGGGATTGATATGCTTCTCCATCGCTTTGAGCATGGCTTTTTGCAGCTCCAAGTCCAGGCTCAGGATCAGGTTCTGGCCTGGTTGCGCCGGGCGTTCTTCGCCGATGACCGCCTGTTCGTGACCATTGACATCCACTTCAATGACGCGCACGCCCGGAATGCCCCGCAGAACATCTTCGTAGGTGAACTCCAACCCGGTCCAACCAACCCAGGCATCGGCGTTATACCCTTTTTCTTCGTAGCTGTCTTTGGTTTCTTCAGGAATGGGGCCCATGTACCCGATCACGTGCGCAACATCCGATCCCGCGGGATAGTCGCGCATCGATTCGAGGTGTAGCTCGACGCCGGGCAGGCGGTAGCGCTGCTCTTCGACGCGCATGGCGACGGCGCGAGGCAGGTTTTCGGCCACCAGCACCGGTTGGAAGGCGCTACCCGCTTCTCGCTGGGCCACCAGGGCGTCGATTTCATCAACGGTGAGCACTTTGGGGGCGGGAGGAACGCTTTTGCCGGCGATGAGGGGGTATTGTTCCGCCTCAGGCTCTGTCCCGGCTTCGAGA
>DUEF01000149.1 GCA_011176555.1 Caldilineae bacterium | reverse complement strand
GGCCGCTGTGTTCGGCCAACGCCCGCAGGCTGAGACCGCGACGCTTTCTCAATTCCCGAATGCGTGCGCCAACGTCAGTTTCCAAAGTCGATGGTTCCATAAGCTCTTCGTCCTGAAAATATGGCTCTTCTGGATCTCGCGGGGTTGTTTTGGGGCTCGTGGTGCGTGTTCTGTTGGGGTGGCCCCACGCAATTCAGCATGACAAGGGGATGTCTCGCTCTGCTTCGACATGACGTGTGAGCGGCAAGACACTTACTTCGACATGACGTGCGTCTCCGCTATTCTACCAAATAAACTTGACATTTGTAAAGTTAAGATGTAACATTGAAATACACTACTAAATTTGATGCCGCCACGGCGGTCGAAACGCCGTTGACGCAGATGCATGATGTATGCGAGTTGACTTATGGCTTACATCTTTGGTCCTGTTCCCTCTCGACGCCTCGGACAATCTCTGGGCGTCGACACCATTCCCCTCAAAACCTGCAACTGGAACTGCGTTTATTGCCAGTTGGGCCGCAGCGAGCCGCTGATCAACGAGCGGCGAGAGTACATCCCGCGCGAAATCATCCTGGCCGAGCTGGAGGCGACGCTGAGGAGTCACCGGCCGGGCGAGATCGATTGGGTGACGTTCGTCGGCTCCGGTGAACCGACGCTGCACAACGGCATCGGCTGGCTGATCCGCCAGGTGAAAGCGCTCACCGAGATCCCGGTGGCGGTCATCACCAACGGCTCGTTGCTCTACCTTTCTGAAGTGCAAGAAGAACTGGCTCTGGCCGATGCCGTGCTGCCCACCCTCGATGCTGGTTCCGCCCGGCTCTATCGCCAAATCAACCGCCCGCATCCCACCCTGACGTTCGAACGGTTGGTTGATGGACTGAAGGCCTTTCGCCAATCGTACCGGGGCAAGCTCTGGATCGAAGTGATGCTGGTGAAAGGACTCAACGATGGCGAGGAGGCTTTGCGGGATCTGGCTGCGGTTTTGCAAGAGATCGGCCCTGACGAAGTGCATGTTTTGCTGCCCGATCGGCCTCCGGCCGAAACCTGGGTGCAGCCGACCGACGACGAAGGCCTGTTGCGGGCGGCGGCCATTCTCGGCGACATCGCCCACGTGGTGCATCCCGCCGCGGGCGAGTTCGATCTCAGCGGCTATGACGATGTGATGGACGCCGTGATCGCCATCATCACCCGCCACCCCATGCGCGAAGATCAACTGGAAGCCGCCCTCAATCGCTGGGCGCCGGCGCAAGTGCGAGCAACGCTGGCAGGGCTCAGAACCAGCGGTCGGGCGCAGAGGATCGAACGCTACGGTGTGCGTTTTTGGAGCGCCGCTCCCGCCCATTATCCCGATCCCGCTCAGAGCCAACGCACCGCGCCCGGCCAACGTCGCTGAACTCTAACCATCCCCCAATAACGTCATGTCGAAGCGAAGGACGTGTCTCGGACACGCGACATCCCCTTGTCTTGCAGGGGATTAGTTCCCTCGTTCCACTCGGGACAGGCCTCCTTGCAGTCGTCGAAATGACGTGAATATGCACCATGACCCATCCCACCGCCACCGAATCGGAACCGACCATCTGCTTCCACCCCATCGGCGTGGTCGAAAACGAATTCGACCAACCCGCACCCGGCGACGCCATCCGCGCTGCCGAATCGCTCATTCGTCTCAAACCGGCCTTGGCCCCGGGCCTGGACGGCCTGAAACCGGGTGAAAGGCTCCTGGTGCTCTTCCATTTCCATCGTTCGCAAGGCTTCCAACTTCATCAACATCCTCGGGGAGATCGCAGCCGCCCCCGGCGCGGCGTGTTCGCCCTGCGCAGCCCTTTCCGTCCCAACGCCATCGGTGCGTCCGTGGTCGAAATCATCGCCATCGACAACAACCTCCTGCGAGTGCGGGGCCTGGACGCCATCGACGGCACGCCGGTTCTGGATCTCAAACCTGTTTGAATCACCGATCATTCCATTCCCGATTTTCCATCAAAGGAGATAACCCCATGAGCGACTACCTGCTTGTATCCGACTTTCCAACCCTGGCTGATTATTCATTTTTCAGCGGACTGACCACCGAGCAATTGCAGAAGATCCTGGACATTTGCACGCAAGAAAGCTTTCTCCCCGGCGCGGAACTGCACAAGGCCGGTGACGTGGCCAAGAACATCTTCTTCATCCTAGATGGCTCGGTGGAGGAGGAGCTACACGTCGGCGATGTCGTGCTTTCCACCTACAAAAGCCTGGGCGCCGGCGATGTGACCGGTTGCTCAGCGCTGCTCCCGCCCGTCGAACACACCTGCACCGCTCGCGCCATCACCGAGACCAACGTGTTGTCCATCGATGCGGAAGGCCTGCAGAATCTATTCGATGAAGATTGCGCCCTCGCCCGGTCTCTCCTGCTCAAGGTCATCGGCTCCTTGCATCAGCGCATCCGTACGTTGGAGCAGGGATAAAGCGCGGGGTATTGGATATTCGGTATTCAGATGCACGCCGATATCCAATATCGAATAGCCAATACCGACTCTCCCAAGAACGGAGGTGAAACCATGAAACTCTTCCAACACATCCTGGCCCCCTTGGATGGTTCCGCCAAATCGGAGCGGGCCATTCCCGTCGTCATGCAGTTGGCCGAGAATTTGGGCAGCCGGGTGACGCTTTTGCGCGTCCTGGAAATCCCCATCCCTTCGATAGAACACCCTCCCGAGGTGATGCGCCAGTGGATCAACGAAACGGTGCAACTGGCCCATCAAGAGGCGAACGACTATCTGGCGAAACTGGCCAAGCAGTTTGCCGACCGCGGCATTACGGTCGAAACAATCGTGCGCGACCAAGCCCCCGAGGAAGATATCCTGGGCGTGGCGAAAAACGAAAACGTCGATCTGATCGTGATGTCGCCCCACGGCCGGGGCTATCAGAACATCGGTGGCTGCCTGAGCTTCGGCAGCATCGCCGATAAAGTCATGCGCCGCAGCACGTGCCCTGTTTTGTTGGTGCGCGGCGGAGAAGAATAGCGAGAACCGGGTGCGTCGCACTTCCGAAGCGTGACGCACCTGCACTAGCTGCTCCAGTCATCCAGGATTTCGAGTAACTTATCGACCTCATCCCGCGTGTTGTAGTGGCTGAGGCCGACGCGCAGCACACCGCCCCTATCCGCCAACCCCAGGCGCTCGATCACGGCGACGGCGTACATGTGCCCGGCGTAAGTGGCGATGCCGAGCTGTCCCAACCGCTGCGAGAGCTCGTCTGGCGTGTGACCTTGCAGGCGGATGGCGGCGGTAGGCGTGCGTTCGTGCAGCCGATCCCGCGCCGTGACGCCGTAAATCGTCAGGCCGGGGATTTGCTCGAAACCGTCGAGCAGGTGGGCGAAAAGCTGGCGTTCGTAGGCGGAGATGGCGGCCAGGCCCTGCTTGAGCGCAAGACGGCGGCCCGAGAAAGCAGGAAACTGGTCGGCATAGCCCGCCCCATGTTCTGCTCCCAACCAGGCCAGGTACTCGACCGCGGCCGTGGCCCCGGCCAACCCCTCGTGATTCTGGGTTCCGGTCATCCATTTGCCCGGGGGCAGAGGATCGCTGGGGCGCACTTTATAGGCGGGGAGTTGCTCCAACAGGTCGTAACGTCCCCACAGCGCGCCGACATGCGGCCCGTAGAATTTGTACACGGAGCAGGCCAGGAAATCGCAGCCTAGCGCCTGTACGTCGAGCGGAACATGCGGGGCCAGATGCACGGCATCGACGAAAACCAGGGCGCCCGCAGCGTGCGCTTTGACCGCAATTTGTTTGATGGGATTGATGGTTCCCACAGCATTGGAAGCGCCGCCCACCGCCACCAACCTCGTGCGCTCGTTGAGCAGGTCATCCAACGCATCCACGCGTAGCGTGCAGTCGGCGGGATCGAAGTCGAGATGGCGGACGACGACGCCCTGTTCTTGCAAGGCCAGCCAGGGCGCGATGTTGGCGTCGTGATCCAGGCGGGTGACGATAACTTCATCGCCGGGTTGCCAGGTGCGGGCCAACGCCCGGCTGAAAGCGAAGGTGAGGGTAGTCATGTTGGGGCCGAACACGATCTCGTCGGGCGAGGGCGCATTGAGGAAATCGGCCAGGGCGGCGTGCGCAGCGGCGATGGTCTCGTCTGTGCGCTGCGAGGTGAGGAAGGCGGCGTGAGAATTGGCGTTGCGATGCAGCAAGTAGTCGCTGATGGCGTCGATCACGCGCTGCGGGACCTGCGTGCCGCCGGGGCCATCGAAGAAGATGAGCGGCTGACCGTGCTCGTCGGTTTGCGCCAGGGCGGGGAAAAGGGGTCGGACGGAGGTGGGATCGTATGGGGTCATGGTGGAGGTGGGGATGGTAGGGGCGTCCGGCCGGACGCCCGCTTGTTCGAATAATTTGGGGGCCAGGGCGTCCGGCTGGATGCCCCTACGTATTGGGTCGGGGCGCGCCAGGAGGATCGACCAGCCGGCCGGCGGCGATGAACACGGGCAAGCCCATCGCGAAAAAGGCGATGAGGCCGAGGTCGGGGATGCTGAACATGCGAAACATCTGGCTGGCATAAGCGATGAGGGGCAGGGCGGCGATCAGCGGGGTCACGGTTCCCAGGGGTTGCACGCCCACCCGTCTTTCCCACAGCCGGTAGGCCAGGAATACGGCGAAGGTCGTCGCCAGCCAACCGGCGAAGTTGTGAATAGGCACGCCGAAGTAGGCCCCGCCGTTTTCCCAAACCCACATGCCCAACCCGGAGAATATTGGGTCCATTACCACATCCCAGGCCGTCATCACCAACGCACCCAGAAATGAAAGCCAGATGATCCGCCAGATGTTGCGGTTTGTCGCGTAAAAACGACCGTTGACGATGAGGTTGGCGATGACGTAACTGGGATACATCATCATGAACCAGCCGATGGGCACGAGCAGGGGGACATGGCCCAGTTTGGGGCCGAGCATTTCGCTGTAATGGTACTCGCCGTAGACCAAACCGGTAGCCACGCCGACCTGCTCGAACGCCCAGGAAATGCCCGTGCTGAGCGCGAAAAACACCAGAGCCTGCCGCCAGCCGAGCGTGTAGGCGGCATGGCACAGGCCGAACAACAACAGCGCCTGCATCTGCCAACGGCCCGCCGTGGCCGCGGTGGATGGTCGGGCCAGCGTCAGCAGCGTGAGCGCCAGAAACAGGCCGAGCGAGAAGATCGAGATGCCCAACAGAATGCGCTTTTTCATATCGAGATAGGAAGCGAAATCGTGGACTTCCGAATGGTTGTTGTTTGTACGATCATACCAACGCCTTTGCAAATCGATAACGTTTCAATCACGTGAGTGCATCAAGTATACTTCGATTCATTGTATTCGCCAACGTTTTGACCAATTTACAGGAAGAAATGATTGTGCTATGCTAGGCTTGCGTGATTGATATTCTCCATTCGAGGTGTATCGTGACTGTAGTTGAATTATCACCAAACTTGGTTCAACCTTTACGTCGCTTGGCCAAAGAACAGGACGAATCGGTGGATGAAATCGTAGGCGGGTTGGTCGCCGATTATCTACGCGAGCAGCGACACACCCAATTATTGGCAGAGATGGAGCGCTATCGAGCATTGCATCCTCAAATCGTCGAGCAATACGAGGGGCAATTCGTCGCCGTTTACCAGGGCGAGATCGTGGATCATGATGATGACACCGGCGTCCTATTCAAACGGGTTTACCAACATTATGGTGATCTCCCCGTACTGATTGTACGAGTTACGAATGAACCAGATCAGGTTTTCAGACGCCTCCACCGGCATGTCGTGCAATAAAGTTTCCCTATAGTCGTGCATATTTCCCATCCGCCCCTGTTGTTGAGATACGACTGCGTTCGCATACAACGGATCGGATCCTTGGCCCGCTTCAAGCCTTGATTGATACCGGTTCAGACGCATCACTTGTTCCAATGTCATATTTACTGACTATCGATGCGCCAGAAACTGCTCCGGCTTGGTTGGTGGGCATCACAGGCAAAAGGGTTGCGATTGCCTTATACCATGTTGACACCTATTTGGGAGAAGTTGTTTTCCCGGGCGTGCCGGTTATCGGTGATGAACGTGGGGATGAGGTGATTCTGGGACGGGATGTATTGAACCGTTTGGCTCTGATCCTTGATGGACCACGCCAGCAGACCGGCTTTCCAGATGACATGGGGATGTAACGTTGGCGTGATAAGAGGTGAATTTGACTACCCCTAGCGCTCCGTCCCCAAAACGCTAGCTTTCCACATCAAACGCCAGCCCGGCATCATCTGTCCCCACCCGCACTCTGCTTCCCGCCTTCATCTCTTGCTCCAACAGATAATCGGCCAGGGGCTCGCGCAGATAACGGCGGATGATGCGGCGCAGCGGGCGCGCACCCCACTCTGGATGCTCGTTCTGGGCCAGCATCCAGGTGCGGGCGTCCTCATTCACCTCCAGTTCGATGCCCCGCGCGGCCAGCAGTTCCGCCTCCTTGTCCAACATCAAGCCCAAAATTTGACGGAGGTCGTCGGGAGAGAGCGCGGAGAAGATGACGATGTCGTCCAGGCGGTTGAGGAATTCGGGCCGGAAGAAACGCTGCACCGCATCCATCACCAACCGGCGGTGGCGCTCGCTGACGATGGGCTCGGTGAGATGCTCGGAGCCCAGATTGCTGGTCATAATGATCACAGCCTCGTTGAAGTAGGCGGTGCGGCCCTGACCATCGGTGAGCCGGCCCTCCTCCATCACTTGCAGCAGCACGTCGAGCACGCGGGGATGCGCTTTTTCGACTTCGTCGAAGAGGACGATGGTGTAGGGTTTTGCGCGCACGTGGTCGGTGAGCTGGCCGCCGCCCTCGTAGCCCACATAGCCG
>DUEF01000148.1 GCA_011176555.1 Caldilineae bacterium | reverse complement strand
TCCTAACCGGTGATGTGTCTTAGATCAAGTGCAGGCCTATGTGGGTTCGTGTCGCCACACTTTGCGGCGGCGGGACGAAAGCCAGTACGCGGGCCGGGCTGCCGGAACCGCCCACAATCGGCCAGCCTCCAACCACCAACGTCGCTCCGAGCGGTGGGATTTTATCCAAATTCGCCAGTCCCTCCAGAATCATCCCGTCGGCATCGTACATGGCGAAACTGGCGCCGAATTCCTCGTCGTTGCCGGGATCAGCGCCGTGGGTGTCCGTGCCGATGGCGACGATGCCTCGCTCGGCGATGAGATATTCGACTGCATCGGCTCCGAAACCGGGCCAGTGCATCACCCCGTCAGCATCCTGCCCGAGGTAGGCGTCGGCGTCATCCCACTTATCTTGCCAGCCTGTGAGCAAAATGACAGCGCTGCCATCGGGAACGCGGGCCCATTCCGCCTCCCATGCGGTGACATCATCCACAGAAAGGCGGTAATCGGCGTTTTCTGCGGTCTTGTCCCGGATGTCGATCACCGCCGCCGGCATCACTAACTCCTCGGCGGGTATCTGTTCGGCGCTGCGAGCGCCCGCGATGAAGGTGTTGGGCGTCCCCCAGTGCGTGCCGCTGTGCTCGCCAATGGTGATGCGGTTGACAAAATATCCGTCAGCGTCGTGGGACGCCCATGCTTCGACGTTGAATTCGGGATCGCCCGGCCAGATCGGCATGCCCGGGAATAACGGTTGCGTGAGGTCCACCACCTGCCATTCGGATAATTTGAAAGCTTGCATTTTGGACCTCCTTCTTGCTGTTGGCTTCGAATTGCTATGATCGGGTGAAGCGAAGCTTGTCAGCGCCACTGGCCCCGGTTTGCTACACCCTGCCCCGCTTTGGCCAGAGCGACGACAAGATCCTCCCCCTGCCAGTTAAATATCACCTCGACCGGTTTCGGCGCTTCCACCCGGATGTCATGCTCGATCTGATCGAGTAAGAACGCCCTGGTGAATGCGACGATAGCGGGTGAATCCTGCCGTCCGTATTCGGCGAGGATTCAGGGAGCGACGCACATAAATTGTTCGCCACCCCGGGAACCCTCGATCGCCGATGGTCGGCCAGCTTCTGGCCCAGGCGCTACGTTGTGCGACACCCACTGGTCCCACGTGGCGATGATGTTGGGTTCGATGAGTATGGAACAGATTTCTGCGTTGGCGAGGGCGCAGAATTCCAGGGTGTCGGTGACGCGTAGAAAACTGTTGCCGCAACGGTACTTGGGGAGTAGACGCAGAAAGCTGACTGGACGGGCGACAGGCCCGCTTATTTGAACCATGCCGAGGCTACCGGCAGGGAGAGGATCAAGCATGAGACTGGCCGTGGCGGTCTGCTGCAAAAAGAAGAGGCGACCGCCATCAAAGAGCCAGTTCGATTTCAATGATAACCGGTAAACGCCGATAAAGTCCAGCTTTTGATCGGGGATAGGCTAACGATCAGTGGTCGGGCGGCGGAGGTGCGGAAAGCATCGCTTCTCACTGCTCTAAAAGCCCCAGCGCGTGTTTGTTCGCCAGATCAAAGCTGTCTGTGCGTTCGGATGGCGTCAAACTGCGGTCTGACTGGCTATTATGCAGGTGCTCAGCGGTGGCCTGGTAGGCGGCGTCGATCAGGGCGTCCCGTTTTTCGTCGGACATGTCGAATTCGACTGTACCGTAATCTCTGGCCGGCAGGCGCACGACGCAATCCTCGAAGGCTTCGATCACCATCTTGTCATGTGCCTGGGTGGCGGCGTCGATCAGGCCTTTGATGCGGCGCACGGTCTGCGATCCGGTAACGATTTTGGCGAGGGAAGCCAGGGAGCGTGGCGTGGGCACGGGCAAGGATTCGTCGATCAGAAAGCCGAGGACGCTGTCTTTCGGATTTGCTGCGGGCTGGCGAGGGCCCATCACCGCCTGCACATGCGGGTCGTCCGAGATCAGCAATTCGATGGGGAAGTTGGAGAGCAGGCCGCCATCGACAATGGCATGGCCCTTCAGATCGATGATCTTATCCCCGACCTTGTACTGACCCCAACCCTCCTGCCAGATCACCTCCGGCCACACCAGGGGCACGCTCATCGACATGCGCACGGCGTAGGCCAGCGGGCAGTCGGGGGCAGTGCGATGGTTGAGAAACAGCAGGCGGCTGTCGCTCACATCCGCGGCGACCAGCGTGAGATCGACCGAGGTGGCGTCGTGGAACTGCTGCATGGTCATACCGCTGAACTGGCGCGGCTGCCCGTCATATTCGCCCGCGTCGAGTTTTCTGCGCAGCCAGGCCAGGAAGTTGTCCGCGGCGAACAGGCCCCCGCGCTCGACGAAGGAAAGAAGCTGGCGGCCTTCCGGTTTACCTTGCAGCCCGTCGATGATCAATTTATCCAACTTTTTTTCGACGAATTCGGGCACGCGGGGGATGTCAATCGATTGCAAAAGGCTGGCGAAAGCGCCGTGTTCGACTTCGTCGGGCGTCAGCGGCGGCGGCGTTTCCATGAACGTGGTGAAGATCGGTTTGCCATCCACCTTTTCGTTCAACGCCGGCATGATCTCCGCCCTGTCGTAGCCCGCGGCCAGGAACGTGGCGGTGATCGCTCCGGCGGACGTGCCCAGCAGACGGTCGAAGGTGATGTCATTTTCTTCCAGGACTTGCAGTGCGCCGACGAAGGCCATGCCTTTGGCGCCGCCGCCTTCGAAAACGAGGTCGTATTGAGTAGTCATGGTGTGTGGAACTCCTGAGTGTTTATGGTGTCAGTGTGAGGAGCGGACGATGCGGCGCATTGTTGAGCGACGAAGCAATCCCCGATCATGTAGCTTGGGGATTGCTTCGCCAAAAAGCGGCTCGCAATGACAGTGCGCTAATCCAGCGCCTCCGCAATCTCCTTCAGCGCTGCTTCCGTGCCGAAATAGGAAACGTGGTCGCAGGGGATTTCGTCGGGGGTTTCGGGCTTCGGCGTGCGCCCGGCGGGCACGCCAAAAGCGCTATCGACGCTGACGGCGATGTCGTTGGGTTGGTTGAAAAAGGCCAGGGCCGTGGCTTTGTACAGCAGTTTTTTGGATTGCAGCGTGGCCAGCAAGCGTTCCAGTCTGCTGACGCCGCTATCCGGCTCTGGCCGGGTCACAGCGGGGATGACCGAGGTGTCGCCCGCCAGCAAGGTGTAGGGCGCGCCCGGATCGGGGCTGGCGTTGAGATTGGCGAGGAATTTGGAGTCCTGCGCCACCGCATCCGCCGTGACATCGATCAGTTCGGTGGCCTTCAGCAAGGCCGACAGCGCTCTCACCGGCCAGGCGGCGGTGGCGAGACCGTTCAGCGCCAGGGTCAGGGCCGTGGTCGCCCAGGCCTGGATGGTGGGCCACGGCGTGCCCAGGTGGGGCGTGCCCACCGTCACCAGGTGCTCGACCACTGTATTGCCGCCCTCCCGCTCGATGAACCAGCGCGCCACCAGGCCGCCCAGCGAATGCGAGATGATGTCGAGCCGCTTGCCGTGGTCGGGGCCCAGGCCCACGGCGGCCAGCCGTTGTTTGAGTGCCCGGGCCGTGTCCTCCACTTCGGTGT
>DUEF01000147.1 GCA_011176555.1 Caldilineae bacterium | reverse complement strand
TCCCGTATCACCACCCGGCACTGCTCGCACCCGAATAGGCTGCCTGCATTATTCCGCCCCTCCTTCTGCTCCATATCCTGCTGCCGTGACAAAAAGGACAGCGATTGCATGTAAACCGAAAAGGCACTCAATCCCGCGTCCTTCAATGTACATCGCCTGTTTTTGCCTGTCCGATGCTCTGGCAACCACTCCAGGGCCGCCTCTATCGACTTCAACATCGCTGTGAACCTTATTTGCTTGCTCATCTATGCCTCCAAGGCAGGGCTTCCCGTAATAGCTTCCCAAAACTTTTACCCACTTTCGTCATATTTGGAACTGCCGTCGATCATGGGCGCAAAGTGGTGGAACAGCCAAAGTAGGGTACAATAGATGAATCTCACTCAGGAGACGACAATGGCCTGGATTCACATCATCCCGGAACATGAAGCGACTGGCAAGCTCAAAGAGATGTACGACAGGCTCACCGAGCCCTGGGGCGGCGTGGACAACATCATGAAAATCCACAGTCTCAATCCCCGTTCGCTGTGGGCGCATTTCGAGTTGTACAAATGGCTGATGCGCGGGCGTTCGGAGCTGACGCGGATGCAGCGCGAGATGATCGCCGTGGTCGTGTCTAGCGTCAACCAGTGCCACTACTGAATTCAGCATCACGGAGCGGGTCTCCGCAAGCTGACCGGGAACGAAACGCTGGTCGGGCAGTTGATCCAGGATTATCGCCAGGCGCAGATATCGGAAAGAGACCGGGCGATGCTGGATTACGCCATCAAGCTGACGTTGGAACCCTGGAATATGGTCGAGGATGACGTGATCTCCTTGCGAACGCAGGGCTTTTCGGACTCAGCCATCCTCGACATCAATCAGGTGACGGGCTATTACGCTTATGTCAACCGTTTAGCGGATGGCCTGGGTGTGGAATTGGAAACTTTCTGGGACAATGAACCGCTCTGATTTGGACACAATCCATGTTATGATTGGGTCTGTTCCTTACGTCATCAACCTCACTCTATACGGAGATAAATTCCCATGTCAGAAGAAATGGTCAACATTGCAGTATTTACAAACGCTGCTGAAGCGGCAATCGTTCGGGGTAAATTGGCGGCGGCCGGGATTGACGCGATGGTCGTTATGGACGACGCCGGCGGCATGATACCATCGCTTCAGCTGGCCGCGGGCGTGCGACTTTTCGTGCATAAAGAAGACGAAGAACAGGCGCGTGCTCTGCTCGAAGAAGACTGGTCAGACAGCGAGGAAGACTGAGCCGATCATCATGAGCGACGATACCATCACGTCTCTAGGTGAATCCCCGTCCAAACCAGATGTAACCGCCCTGACCGTGTTTGCGCCCGCTGCCGATTCGTTAGTGACGCCATTGCGGATGAAACATGATCCCGTGGCTATGGATGGCGTGCGGACGCACATCACCATTCTCTATCCCTTCATACACCCCGATGCTTTGAATGGGTCTGTCCTGGAGCGTTTGCGTCGCCTTTTTTCCACTCACGACCGCTTCGATTACACCCTCACCGGCATCCGCCGCTTCCCCAATGGCATCTACCTGGCGCCTGACCCCGCCCAGCCCTTCATCACCCTGACAGAAGCAGTGGTCTCGACCTTTCCCGACTATCCTCCCTACGAAGGCCAATTCCCCGACATCGTTCCGCACTTGACGGTGGCGCAGTGCGAAGATCCGCAAAAATTGAGCGAGATCGAGCGGGACTTCGCCATCCAAGCAGCCACCGTCCTGCCACTCCGGGCCAGCGTCAGCCACGTGTGGTTGATGGAGCGGCGTAACGGGCGCTGGTGGGAGCATACGGCCTTTCCGCTTGGCTAGACCTGTTCCGTAAGTTATTTAGCTCTAACCAAGGAGCGCCAGTTTGTCGCTGGCGCTCCACGTTGTTTGCATTCTAAACCACTGATGCTATTCGGTTTCTGAATCGGCCACCGAATCGCCGTTCATGTCCTTGAACAGGTCGCCGATGCCGCCCAGGGCGCCCAAGATGCCGGTCGCCTCCAAGGGCAGGTAGATTTTCGACGCCTGGCCATCGGCCACGACTTTCAGCGTCTCCAGATATTGGATGGCGATGAGTTTGTCGTCGGGGTCGGCGTTTTTGATAGCATCATAGACCGAGGAGATAGCATCAGCCTGGCCTTGCGCTTCGATTTGCAACTTGTAACGCTGGGCGTCGGCCACGGCCTGGATGGCTGAGGCTTCGCCTTCCGCCTCCAAAATCCGAGACTGACGCTGGCCTTCCGCTTCCAGGATCTTGGCCTGGCGGAAGCCCTCCGCTTCGAGGATGTTGGCGCGTTTTTCGCGCTCGGCCTTCATCTGGCGGTGCATGGCCTGGGTCACATCGACAGGCGGGTCGATGCGCTTGAGTTCGACTCGCACCACGCGCACGCCCCACTTGTCGGTGGCGTCGTCCAGCACCTCGCGTAACTTGGTGTTGATGACTTCGCGTGATACCAGGGCCTCATCCAACTCCATCTCGCCGATGACATTACGCAGGTTGGTCTGGGCCAGTTTGGTGGCGGCCATGAAGAAATCGGCGATATTGTAGACGAGCTTGACGGGATCGGTGGCCTCGTAGAAAACGATGGCGTCGACCGTCACGACCACGTTGTCTTTGGTGATCACTTCCTGCGGGGGCACATCCACCACCTGCTCACGCATATCCACCTTTCTGATTTTGTCCAGGAAGGGGATGATGAGGGTGAGGCCGGGGTCGGCGGTGCGGACATACCGGCCCAAGCGTTCGATGACGCCTTTTTCGTAAGGGGAAATGATGCGCACGCTCAAAGCGGCGATGATCAGAATGAAAAACGCGACGAACAACAAAATGATAACGGTTGCCATAATACACCTCGGGGGGATTGAGAGAACGGTGGGAATCAGATTTCCTGGTCGGGGGCGGGACGCACGATCAAGCGCGTACCCTCGACCCTGACCACTTGAACGATGGTATCGACGGGAATCACCTGGCCGTCTTCGGATTCAGCGCGCCATTCCTCACGCTCCACCCGCACACGGCCTTTCGCCTCTCGTGGTTCGATGGGCGTCAGCACCACCGCGTATTTGCCGAGTACGCGGTCGACGCCCACACCCTCGGCTTGTTCGCCGGTTACGCGGTCGGCGAAACGACGGGACAGTACGACGCTGATGGCTGAAACCACAACGAAGACGAGCAATTGCCATTGCAGATCGAAACCCAGCAAAGCCACGAGAAAGGCGGCCAATGCGCCAACGCCAAACGCTGCCAGCACAAAGCCGACTGTCATCACCTCGGCCAGAAAAAAGAGCATGGCGATGATGAGCCAGATCCATTTGATGATTGATACGTCCATGATGATGCCTCCCTATAGCAGCTTGGCCATAACCAGAAAATGAAGATGATATACTTATTCTACCAGTAACCTGGCCGGTTTTCCAGACCCAAACCTGACGCAAAGAAGACCGGAAACTGACGCCGTAGACTTGTCGGAAACGGCTGTCAATACGGTTTAGCGACGAAACAGCGTCTTAACAGATGCGCTGCGCCCATGCTTGCTCCTTTTGACGGGAAGAAGTAAACCCAGTACACTCTGCCCGCGCCACCGAACAAGAATAAGGATAAAATCAATCTATGCTCAAATTTGTGTCTCGGCGAATCATGTTCTTCGCCCTCGCCCTGTCCGCACCGCTTCTGCTCATCCTACTCAAGACCCCTATCGAGGCGACCACACGGTCGCTGGCGATGCCGCCAGGACAGTCTGCTTCTCAATCCGAGTCTGTGACAGCCAATCCCAAGGGGCCCTATCCGGGCATTTACGTTTTCTTCGACAAAGATCCCCTCGATCCTGCCGAATACCCTTATCACGAGGGCGGTCACATGCCATTTTACTGGGATGACATCGAAATTGAGGACGACATCTTCGACTGGTCAATTGTAGACAACTGGTTGGAGCGACAAACCCATCTGGGCAAACCGGCTGGGGTGGGATTTTCGCTCTACAGTGGCCGCTGCTGCGGGGGTACGCGCATTCCGCGCTGGCTGGTGTGGGAACATGAAGAAACCGTCGTGCGCTGCGACGCCTTACAGTGGCCCATCCCACGCTATTGGAGCCCTCTCTTAATGGCGGAATACCGTGAATTCATTCAGGCCTTTGCCGCGCGCTATGACAATGACCCCCGCATCGCCTGGATAGAACTGGCGACAGGCATTTTTGGCGAAGCCAAACCTTCTAGCCGCAGCGAATGGTCCTGCATGCTCAATGCTGGGCTCACAGAAGAGGTCTGGATCGATTATTCCAAAGCAGTGATGGACTACTTTGCCGAGGCCTTCCGGGAAACGCCCGTGCTCTATCAATTCGCGCCTGTCTACAACCCTGAGACCTCGTCTATCAGGCAAAGGCGCGAACTGACGGATTACGCCGCCAACCTGGGCATCGGCCTCAAACACAACGGCCTGACGCCTGATTCCAACGGCGCAATCGTCGACAACCCCGACAAATCCTATTACAAAGCCGGCTTTTGGGATCCTTTCTTCACCTGGTGGCAAGACGTTCCCATGGCCTGGGAAAGTTACGACACCCAAAAATGCGTCGACTACAAAACCGGTGAACGCAGTGCAGGCATTACGATGTGGTGCGTGTATGCTGGTCTCAATGCTCATGCCGATTATTTCGTCTTTTCCAAGGGGCTGGTGACTGATCCCGACCGCGCGCCCTATCTCGAATTCGCCAATCACTATCTCGGCGTCGAGTTGGATGAAACGGACTCGGTGTGGGTGGCGATGCGCGAACATGAGACGCTCCCGCCAGAATTCGAGACCTCCGACTGGTTCCCGTACTGGGGCAATTTCGGTCTCTGGCTCACCCAAAACGATGCTGTTCCAGGTGGCCGGAGCGTGCCAGACTGGGAGGTGACAGAAGCCAAGGAAGGACGATACACCCGCCGCACCGACCTCTCCACCGGGAATCCCAGCCTCTATTTCGATGTGGAAGACGCCTGGCTTTACGAGAACGCCGGCTCCCCCGTCACGATTGAGGTCATCTACCTGGATCAAGGAAGCGGTTCCTGGGCGTTGTACTACGATGCCGGAGATGACGCCGACAAACTGGCGGGAACGATTCAGAAGCAAAACAGCGGCCAATGGCTGACACGGACTTTCGACCTGAACGACGCCTATTTCGGCAACCGCCTGCCCGGCGGGGGCGAACATCCTGGTTCTGATTTTTACGTCCGTAGCGCCGGCGATGACACCTACTTCCACCGTG
>DUEF01000146.1 GCA_011176555.1 Caldilineae bacterium | reverse complement strand
CCCCAGGATGCGCCCGTGATAACGCGGATTGCGAGATAAGCTCAAATGCTGGCCCGGAACCCACTCATCCAACTGGAAGGGGCCATTGGTGACGATATGCTCCACCTGCGTCCAGTCCCGCCCGTACTTCTCGACCGCATGTTTGGGCAGGGGGAGCAGGGCGTTATGAGCCAGGAGATGAGGAAAGTAGCCATTGGGGCCTTCCAATTCGATCAGCAATGTTCTTTCGTCCAGGACTTCCACACCGATATCGTCCCATTTCGCCTCCCCCTTATGAAAGGCTTTCGCCCCATTGATATCATACAACAAACTGGCGGAGGGAGCGCGGCTGGCAGGGGTCAGGAGCCGTTTCCACGCATACTCGAAATCCCCCGCCGTTAAGGGTTCGCCATCGCTCCAACACGCGTCTTCCCGCAGATGCGCAACGTATCGTTTCCCACCATCACAGACATCCCAGCGCCGCGCCACTTCCGGCGTCACTTCCATCTCCGGCGTATGCTGCGCCAGCCCGCTGAACAACTGATCCGCGACGCTGATAGAGATGCTGTCCCACGCCAGGTTGGGTTCGAGGGTGGCGACAGCGCTGGTGCGCCCCACCCGTAAAGTATGCGCCGTCGTCGCTTGTCGCATGGTGGGGGAGATGGCATTTATACGTCTCCATAGCGCAAATCCCTCGTCATAGGCCTGCTGGGCTTCCTCGAAGTCAAAGGCGATTTGGTGCGTCAGTCCCAGCTTCATCAGTGTGCGGGCCGCGCGTTCGTGCTCTCCCATGTCTTTCAGGCGCTCCAACGCCTGGCGATAATAAACGATAGCGTCCTCATGAGCATAGATCCCCCGTGCCCGATCCCCCGCCATCAACAGATACTCGACCGTCTTCTCTTCATTTCCCACCATCATGTAGTGATAGGCTAACCTGCCCGCCACCTCTGCGGTGCGCCCCCTGTGTTGTTTTTCCAGGGCCGCAGCGATTCTACCGTGCAGATACGCGCGTCTGGCGTGATTCATGTCCTCATAAATCGCTTTGCGGATGATGCCATGCGTGAAGTCATAACCGCTGCGATCGATCTCGAAACGTTCGTAAAGGAGTTGCCGCTCCAGTAACTCGTCCAGACCATCCAGCAACGTCTGCACTGGCAGATCACTGGCCTCCTGCAACACCTTGAAGTCAAAGAAACGACCGATGATCGTGGCGACCTGCAAAACGGTTTGTCCCGCCTCTCGTACCGTGCTGACGCGCTCCATGATGACGCTGCGCACCGATTCAGGTAAAGGAAGCGTCTTCGCACCGAGATCGACCCCGGCGGTCGGCCTCCAGAATCCAGCGTCGTCCTCCTCCAACAAGCCATTATCCAACAGGCTCCGCAGTGATTCCGTGAAAAACAGGGGGTTGCCATCCGTTTCGTTGTACAGCCGTCGGCTGAATAGCTCACTCCGCCACTCCGGCGCCGCCTTGCGTCTCAGCAACTGCGTAACAGCTCCCGCATCCAATGGAGCCAGCTCTAGGCGCGTGATCAGGCCGTCGCGGGAAAGCTGCTGCACGATGGTGGTAAGCGGGTGGCTCGGCGTCAGTTCTTCACACCGGCAGGTGGTCAGCAGCAACACCCGTTCATGTGCGATGCGCCGCGCCAGGAAGTGCAAAAAACACAGCGTCGAGACGTCCGCCCAATGAAGATCATCGAGGAAGAATACCAGAGGCTGATACGCAGCGAGTGAGAGAATGAATTGGGTCAAACCCCGGAGTAGCTGCTGTTGGTCTTTCTTGGACGGGGCGGCGGATAGGTCGGGCGCTATCTGCTTCAGGTCGGGTAACAGCAGGGCAATGTGTGACGCCCAAGGCCCCAAGGTCCGATGCAATTCATCGTGGCTAAGCTGATTGAGAAGGTAGCGTCGTAGCGCCTCGCGCACCGGTTGCAAGGAAAGATCCCACTCCGGTTCATAGGCCTGGCCACTGAGCGTCAGGGCGCCGCGTTCTGCGGCAATCGCCAGGATTTCTTCTGCAAGGCGGGTTTTCCCGACGCCGGTTTCGCCTACGATGAAAACCAGATTCCCTCGCCCCGTTATGGCTTTCTCCAGATGGAGGGTCAACTCATCAAGTTCGGGTTGCCGGCCGATGAAGGGAAGCCACCCCAATAACCGCCGTCTGGGTTGGGGGGCAGGTTCCTCTGCCCTGGGCAAGGAGGCTGACATAACCGTCTCCTCAATCAGGACGTTTTGTAAGATATCGGTATGAAGCGCTATTGTCACCGGCATGGGATCGACGCCCAACTCTTCTTTTAAAACCTGTTGGCAGCGTTCGAATGCGCGCAATGCTTGGCCTCGTCGCCCCAGCCTCATTTGATAGACCATCACCTGCCGGTAAACGCTTTCTCTCACGGCGTCGATGGCCAGGGCCTTGTGACACGCCGCCAGCGCCCTGCGATAGTGTCCTCTTTGGGCATGGCACCCGGCTAAACGGCTCAGAACATCAAGATAGGCCTCGCGCAACTGCTCGCGGGGGCCGATCGCCCAGTCGTCGTAAGGGTTATCCTCCAGAAAATCGCCGCGATAGAGATCGACAGCATCTTGATAGGCGGCGGTGGCCGGCGCCCAGGCCGCCCTCTGTTCCGCCTCCTGGCCGCGATTGATGGCGTTTTGGAAGATATCCACATCAACCCGGCAGTGTGGGGTGACCGCAAGCAAATAACCTTCTCCCCTTGTCAGGATGTAAGTCGAATCCGCGGGGCGTTCCAGGTGTGGTTGCAGGAGGCGGCGCAAACGACTAACGCTTACCCGTAAACTGTTTGCCGCTGAGGAGGGTGCGAGATCGGGCCAGAGGAACTCGATGATCCGATCTTTGGGCACGACATGATTTCGCTCGATCAGTAGGATCTTCATGAGATCCTGGATTTTTTTGGTTGGCCATTCCTCAGGTTTGATGAGTTCCTCATCGCGCCACACCAGGAATGAACCGAACATTCGGATTTTTAGTGACGACATGCCTCGCACCTCCGATTGTCTTCGGTTTGAGTGCGAACAGGAGAATAGTTATTTAATTAAGTGCCTCACTCTGCCTCTGCGTATGTAGTGTTTGCCCCGACGTCATGTTGTTGCTTCCGCAAAGCAGAATGGTGACCAAAGCACGATAAACAGGCGTTTGGTCTCTCCCACATTGTACCTTATTGGGAACAGGGCGCAAACGAATCGCTCGGGGATCACGCGCTCCGCGCGATGTCCGAGCGACGATGTTAAGTGTTTGCTATTGGTTTGTCTGGTTATGGGCAACGGCTATCCAGTTACGCTAGGCTTCGTTCAGCCAGGCCCAGGCGGCTTCGGAATCCTCTGTTTGAAAAAATTCAGCCTCGCGAGCGTAGAAAGGATCGACAAGATGGGTCAACCATTTTTGCCATTTTTTGTCACCGACAATGGCCATTTTGTTTATTTTCTTGCGATATGTGGATCCGAATTTCATATCTGCACCCCAGGCGCCGATTTCTTCCCAGTGGAACTCGCTCAGGTCCAGGAGCATGTTGATGTCGCCTTCCTGATCCACCAAGGCTTCCACTTCAGGGACCATGATGGCATAGTCCTTTTTGGTGATGGTGCCGCTAACTTTGAAGCCGATGGTGTTTCCTGAACTTTGTTCGAGTTTTTCAATCATAGTTGGTCTCCATGGCGGGAGTGATGAAAGATGTATTTGCTATGAAAATGATCGAGCTAAGTGTGGTTGCTCATTTTGAGTGGTTGAAATGGAAAAACGTCCTGGGGCCGGTTTTGTGGCTCTTGCGCACTCGCCGACAAAAAAAGCCATCTCGACATAAATGCGGAGGTGGCTTTAGAATCGGAAAAATGATTATGTCAGACCAGACTAAGCGGCCCGCGCCATCATGCGGGGGCGAAATTTGTAGCCGTATTGAATCAATCCCTCGTCACCCTCGACGCTGAGCTTGCGGGTGACCATTTCGACGGGCATGCCGATGTGAACTTCTTTGGGATCGACATCGGTGAGCTGTGCGGTTAACATAGGGCCTTCCTCAAGCCGCACCAACGCCAGGGCATAGGGCGCTTGATGCTGAAATCCCGCCGGGGCGTCATACACGGTTGTGTGGCTGTAGACTTCACCCTGGCCGCTCAGTTGCAGGGGATCGTAAGCGGGTTTGGCGCATTCGGGGCAAATATCACGGGGCGGAAACACTTTGGCTCCGCAATGATGACAGATCTCACCGTGTAAGCTGTAACGCTGTTTTTTGACTCTCCAATTTCGGGCGATGTGCATAAGTGGAAATGCTCCTTTTTTTTCGCAAGTATTTGAATGACCGCTGCGCAGTATAACGCCATTTGACTCTCAAAAACCGCCAACTTGGACGAAAGAATTGTAGTGCCAGTGTTTGATAGCGATCTCAGTGATATTTGCGATGTTTTGTAAAGGTTTTGTCGAGAAATTAGGGCCCGTGGTGCGTGTTGCGTGTTGCGTTGATCGCCGTTACGCATCACGCAATCCGTCTTCAATCAATCCTCGCCAATCAAGATATGCGTGACGATGGTGGCGCCGGAACCGCCGATGTTCTGGGCCATGCCGATGTGGGCGTGCGCAAGTTGGTTGGGGCCGGCGTCGCCGCGCAGTTGTTGCACCACTTCGAGCGCCTGGTAGACGCCCGTGGCTCCGACCGGATGCCCGCGCGCTTTCAAACCGCCCAGGGTGGTGATGGGCAGGCGTCCGCTCAGGGTGATGGCCCCGGATTCGCCCAGATCGACACCGCGGCCTCGCTGCGCAAAACCGCAGGCTTCGAGCGAAAGCACAGACATGATGCTGAAGGCGTCGTGCAGTTCGAAGAAGTCGATATCAGCCGGGGTGACGCCCGCCAGCGCATAGGCCTTGTGGCTGGAAAGATACGCCGCTTCCAGGAACAGAGGATCGCCGCGGTCATGCACGGCGAGCGTATCGACTGCGGAAGCGGACGCGGCGATGCGCACGATCCGCTTCCCGGAACCGAACTCCGCGGCACGCCTGGCCGGGACCAGCACCAGCGCCGCGGCGCCATCACAAATGGGCGAGCTATCCATCACGTTGATGGGCGGGGCCACGACCGGCGCTTTTTCGTAGCGAGCCGGGGAGATGTCCATGTGGAACATCGCGTTCGGGTTGCCCCGGGCATTGTGGTGGGCGTTGACGGGAAACGGCGCAAAAGCGCTGTGGGGAATGTCATATTCGTGCATGTAGCGCCGCATCAGCATGGCGTTCAACGCCAGAAAAGTGGCTCCCTCCGCCACTTCGTACTCCTGATCGGCCGCCAACGCCAACCCAGCCGTGGTCTCGGCGGGCAAGGTGTCGGTCATCTTTTCGACGCCGGCCACGATTACGACATCGGCCATGCCGCTGGCGACGGCCATGGTTCCCACGCGCAGCGCCGCCGCACCCGAGGCGCAAGCCGCCTCGATTTTGGCCGCCTCGATGCCCCTCATGCCCAGGAAATCGGCGAGGAGCGCGGCCAGGTGCTCCTGCCCGGCCAGTTCGCCGGACAGCATATTGCCGACGAAAAGCGCGTCAGCTTGTTCGATGCCGGCGTCGGCCATGGCCGCGCGGATGGCGTCGTGGCCAAGCTGCCGCAATGATTTGTCCCAGAGTTCTCCGACGGGCGTTTGCCCGATGCCTACGATAGCAACATCTCTCATGGCGAATCCCCTATTTCATCCTCAATTTCCCGCGGTAACGCAGGTAAGTGGCGTAGTCGATGGCTGTGCGGCGGGCGATGTAATCCTCGGTGGCGGGGGCCAGTAAACGCCGGTCGTGGATGTGCTCGGTGACCTCCAGCGAGATGGCGTCGCTGCCCGCGCCCGATCCGAAGGAAACGACCAGGATGCGGTCGCCGGGCTCGGCCACATCCAGCACGGCCGTGAGTCCGACCAGGGACGCGGCCGAATAGGTGTTGCCAATGCGCCCGACCAGCAAGCCTGTCTCCCACTGTTCCGGTTTGAACCCCAACTGTTTGGCCGCGCGCGTGGGGAATTTGACGTTGGGCTGGTGGAGCACCACGTAACGATACTCGTCGGGCCGCCGATCCATCGCTTCCAGCAACATCTGTCCGGCCGTGACGATATGGTGGAAATAGGCCGGATCGCCCGTAAAACGCATGCCGTGGGAAGGATACTCGGCGCGCGGGCGACGCCAGAAGTCCGGGGTGTCGGTGACGTACGAGAGAGAGCCCTCGAAGCGCGCCAGAGCGCCATGCGCGGGGCCGATGATGATGGCCGCGCCGCCAGCGCCGGCCGTGTATTCCAGGGCGTCGCCGGGGCGGCCCTGGGCGGTGTCGGCCCCGATCCCCAGGGCGTAATCGGCCATTTCAGAACCGACCAGGCCCACCGCGGCGATGATCGCCTCGGTGCCGGCCTTGCAGGCGAATTCCCAGTCGCCGGCCTGCACCATGGGGGCCGCGCCCAGGGCCTCGGCCACGATGGTGGATGTGGGTTTCACCGCGTAAGGGTGGCTTTCGCTGCCGATCCAGATGGCGCGCAGGTCGGTGGGGGCGATGCCGGCGCGAAGGAGGGCGTTGCGCGCGGCCTCGATGGAAATGGTGGTGGTGTCTTCGTCCAGGCCGGGTACGGCTTTTTCCAGGATGGGAAGCCCCGCGGAGCCGCCCGTCCAGGCGTCGGAGACCTCCTGGGCGGGTAAACGGTAGCGGGGGATGTAGACACCGTAGCCGGTAATGCCGACCGGGCGCGAGGGTTGGAGTAGCATGTTTTTCATTCTGTCACTTTCTGTCTTCTCTCGTGTAAAGCCATGTGCCCGCGCTGGATGCCTTCGGTCACCAACGCGCGTAGCGCGGCCAGGTTCTGGGCGAGCCCGGCCGCGGCCATGATCTCGGACAGGGTGCGGGCGTCGGGATCGCCCAAAATCTTGAGGGCGACGCGCACGGTGGGATGGCGTTTGGTCAGCCCGCCCACTGTGCCCACGGCCAACGGCAGTTGCAAACGCCCGACCAGATGATCTGACTCCACCCGCCATTCTGTCAACGAGCGGTATTGGCCATCCCGAGCCGCGTAGGCGTGGGCTCCGGCTTCGATGGCGCGCCAATCCTGGCCGGTGGCGAGCGCTACGGCGTCGATGCCGTTGAAAATGCCCTTGTTGTGTGTGGCTGCGCGATAGGGATCGGCATAGGCGAAGGCGTTGGCTTCGACGATTCCCTGCGCGACCGCCTCGCCGGAGAACTGCTCGCTGGCGAACGCGGTCACCGGGATGCGGCAGGCGGCCCAGGCCTGGCGCTGATCGCTGAGATTGGAGAGGATGCGCAGCAAGGCCCGGCCTTCGCTGATGGCTTCCAATTCGGGCGAAAGCGTTTCGCAGGCGGTGTTCACGGCGTTGGCTCCCATGGCATCGCGCGTGTCCAGCAGCAGATGCACGATGAGCATGGGGCCGGCGGGCGTGTCCTCCAGTTTGCGCACTTGCAGGTCGATGGGGCCGCCGCCCAGGCGACGGATGGTGGGGTGCAGGTGGGCGAGCTTGGCCAGGAGTTCTTGCTTGCGGCTCTGGATGCGCACGATGGCCGCGTCCAGGTAGGGCACATCCAACAACTGAATCTGCCCGATCATCACCGGCTCGGTGCTGCCGGTCTCGAAGCCGCCGCCGGCCCGCGCCAGACGGGCGGCGTTGGCCATGGCCGCCACCACCGATGGCTCTTCGATCACCAGGGGCAGCAGATAGTCGCGGCCAGCGATGATGAAGTTGGGGGCGATGGCGAAGGGCAGGGCGTAGAGTCCGACCACGTTCTCCACTAAGATATCGGCGTCCGCCAGGCCGATGCCGCCGCTAAGCGCCCGGAGATCATTGTCGTCGAGCTCCGCCCAGGCGGCGAGGACATCCCGTCGCTGTTGGGGGGTATGCTTGTAAAAGCCTTTGAGGCGGCTGTTGCGTTGCTCGTTCATAACGTGTCTCAGGGGTTTTTGCCAGACCAGGCGTCATCCTAACATCGAAGCGCTGCCAAAAACTACCAGATAACCGGGAATTACAGCAGCGTCAGCCAGTCGGCGATTCGAGCGGTGATGGGATCGAGCAGGGCGGGGTTGAGGGAAAGGATCAGGCCGATCAGCGACAGCGGGAGGATGAGCCACGCCAGGCGGGAGGATTCGCGCGGGAGTTGGGGGTCAGAGAGGGGGCGGGCCAACGCTCGCAGCAGGCGGATCAGGCCTACGGTGGCCAGCAGCAGGGAGAGCAAGGCCCACAAAAAGACCAACGATTGCGTTGTTTCCGCCAATCGGAAGGTGGCGAGGCGCACCGGGAAAAGCGCGCCCAGGGGCCATCCCAGGAGGATGAGTCCGCCGCCCACCACAGCCAAAGTAGCCACGGGCAGCCGTTCGCTGACGCCGTGAAAATCGGCGTATTTCGCATTTTCGCCGAAGCGGGCGTTGATGGTCTGCAAGCCCGCGGCCACGAGGATGAGCGCGAGCGGAAGCGCCAGGAACAACCCCACCATCGTTTGTGTCCCGAACTCGCCGCTGATGCTCCAAGCCAGGAAGGTAGCGCCGTAGCTCCACAATAAGAGATAGCCCCAGAGCTGGCCCAGGCGGGTGCTGCTCATGCTGAAAAGCGCGCCCCAACCCATCTGGATGACGGCCAACCAGGGCAGCCAACGTGCGGGATCGGCATAATCCGCCACAGTGGCGTATTCGAGGAAGATGTGTCGTATCAGGGCGTATACGGTGATTTGCCAGACGCCCACCAGAAAAGCGGCGGTGAGGGGCGGGGCGTGCTCGCCCTGGGCGGTGATCCAGCCATGCAGGGGAACGGGGGTGAGCAAGAGCAGTACGCCCACGACCAGGGCTCGCCAGCCGCTGACCCAGAGGGCGGGGTCGTCCGCGGCAATGGTGGTCTGGCCCAGAACCCAGGCCGTGAACAGGAAGAAGGGAAAGGCGAGGGTCGGGGCCAGAAGGGTGCGCAGGGCCGCGCGAGCCAGGCGGGGAGTTGAACCCTGGGCGGGAAAAGCCATGAGCACGGCCGCAATCACCAGCCACAGGGGGGCCCAGAGGAGCGGGGCGCTGCTGAGCGCCAGGATCAGGGCGGCGAGGATGAGCGGGATGCTGGGGACGAGGGCGCGGTCGGCGTTGAGCCAGGCTGTCGCCAGGGCGAAGAGGATGCCCCAGAAAAGAAGCAGTTCGGCCGCGCCGCGGGCGGCAAGGCTGAGTTGCAGCGTGAATCCGAGGAAATTGCTGCTTTCGTCCAGGATGATCGTTTGCCCGAGCATGGTGGCTGTCCCGGCCTCTGGCAATGTCCACAGGCGGATGGCGAGCAACGCCAGGCCCGCGGCCACGATGACGCCGGGGAGCCAGGGCAGGCGTCGCAAGACGCCGGCCAGGAGCGCTACGAAAAGTAACCAGAGCAGTACAGCCGTCAGAATCGTCACAGTTCCTCCGGGTGGGGCCAGAAACGCGCGCCATCGACGACGATCAGGTAGGAAATGGCGAAACCGAGCAGGATCTCCAGGCTGGCCAGAAGTCCCACCGTCGCGGCATCGACCTGGAGGGCGAGCACGACGAAATCAGCGGCCAGGATCCACAACGATAGGCTCAAGCCCCAACGCATAGGTCGGTCTCCCAATCCCAGGCCGACCAGGCCGGCCAACGCCAAAAACGTGGCAAAACGGGCGAGATCAGCGGGGAGTTTTGGGAAAGGGATCTGCGGTCGCACGATGTACACAACCAGGATGAGCAGCAGCAACAAAGCCAGGCGCATCAGGGTGGAGGGGTTCAGCCGCCAGGAGGGCCGCCACCAGGGGATGCCTTCCTGCCGACGACGCACGCTTTCCACCCGCCGTGCTGACAAAAACCACATCACGCCCACCAAACCACCCACGACCCACTGCATCAGCGCCCATTCCGGCGGCATCAGTTGCACGAGTAGAATGCCAGCCAGCACTTTCAAAAGGGCGTAGGCCGCGACCGCGATGCGCCAATCGCTGGCCACCAACATGGCCGCGGCAAACAGGATGCTGAGGCCGATGGCGCTTTGCTGGGCCAGGGGGCTGGCGAAGTCGAGAAATTGGTCGAGTGTAGGCATGAGAGGGAGAATCCGCAGATTTCGCAGATTTTTTATCTGTGTAATCTGTGGATAAGGGAATCGATATTCGTAGTCATTTCGGGATCAACCGCCAAACAGAATCCAGGCGACCAGCGCGGCCAGCAGCACCCAGCCGAATTGGCCGGCGCCGTCCAGCAGGTCGCTCAGGGTTCCGAGAGCGGTATTGACAATACGCAGGATGCGCTCCAGGCCGCCATACAGCCAATCCAGGCCGGCGACGAAGGCCAGGTTCATCTGCCAGCCGCGCAACTGCCCGAACAATTGTTCATCTCGCAGGGCTAGGGCCAGGCCGATGAGCAACGGGAAGAGCAATGTCACCCAACCCGGCCAGCCTGCATCCCGGATCTGGGCCAGGGGGTTGGTGTGCGCGGCTGTCAATGCCTGCCCGGTCAGGTTGGCCAGGCTGGCGGGGAAAACGCCCCACCAAAGGGCGAGGATCGCGGTCAAAACCAGGGCGATAGTCACGCCGCGCGGAGCGCCCTGAGAGGCGGCTTCAGCTTCGCTGAGTCGGGGTCGGGGGTGGCGGAACAGGGCTGCAACCAACAGGGTTTGAGCCAGTAATGTCAGAAGCCAGCCCGGCAGGCCGATGAGTGATCCGGCCAACTGGCCGAGCATGGCGTTGGAGGCGAAGCCGGGCGTGAAAGGCAGGCCCAAGAAGATCGCTGCCGCCAACAGGTGAGGGAGGCTCCAACGGGCGCGATAGGGCGCGATTCGGGCGATGCCCCACAGCGCTCCTCCCAGCGCCAAAACCGCCAGGGGGAAGATGGCTCCTAACGGTGATGGCAGGCGGGTCAACCCTACGATCAAAACCGTCCAAACGCCGCGATTGATTAGAACATAAACCCAGGAGCGCTCAGCATTCGGATCGGCCCAGGCCGCCAGAGCGCTGCCCAACAGGGCGACGATGCCCAGGGGGACCCAGGCCTGGCTGGCGAGCAGGGGCAGATCGAACCGCCCCAAAAGATGCAGGGCCGCCAATCCCGCCAGAAGGTGGAGGATAAGATGGCGGCCGGGTGCGCGATGCTGCTCGGGAACCAGCCACAAGTGGAAGGGATAGACGCCGATGTGCAGGGCCGCGGCCAACACGATCAGCAATTGCGCCTGGGCGTTGAGCGTCTGCCCGCTGAGTGCGGTTCCGAGGCTGTCGAGGCCGTTGAGCAAAGACGCCATGAGCAAAAACAGGGTCGAGAGTATGCCCACGCCCCATGCTTTGGCCGCCCGCGGGGTGACGCCGCCCGCGGCCAACCCCAAAAAGAGCATGAGCGCGGCCCAGGCCGCCAACAGGCTGATCCACGTATCCGCGAGAACGACGACCAGGGCGAAGGCCAGCGCCAGCAATGACCAATGTCTGGGATCGACGAAACCCGGCCGCGAGCGCCAGCCGGGCAAAGTCACTGCCGTAAACGCCAGCAGCGTCGTGCCCAGACCGGCCAACCAGGCCCAGCCGTCCAGCGTGAATCCGAGCGCTGTGCTCAATCCGAGCGGCGCTTCCCACACCCACAGATTCATGGGCTGTGCAGTTTGGAAGCGTAAAACGATCCACAAGAGGAGCGCGCCGCCAATCAGCCAGGCGGGGAGGGCGGTGCGCCAACGATCGGGGAGACGCCGTCCAGCCAGAATCAGCAGGCTGGCGCTCAGGAACAGAACGGCCAATGCGCCCAACGGTGTCGTCCACAAAGTGCTCATACGCAGAGGATTTTAGCACGGGTGCACAAGAAGGGGGAAAAGAGAGGCGATCTCAGGTGGAGTAGGGTATAATAAACGCGACAGCGGCACATTCTGTGGTCGTTCAAAAACAACTTCCGTTTTCATTGCTCGATATTGGCGATTTGATATTGGATATTGGAGGGGGCTGACAGAGAAACCAATATCCAATAACCAATATCCAGTACCCCCAAGAAGACCATGAACCCCGTTAGCGCTTTTTTTCTTGACCATTTGATCCTAATCTATCTTGTTTACGGTCTTGCCTTTGTTGGTATGGGCTTGATGGTGCTGGCGACCTGCCGACAAGGGGCGGTCTCATTCCGCTTTTCTCTGGCGATCCGACCTCTGATCTTCTTCGGGTTGTTACATGGCGTCCACGAATGGATCGAGATGTTCCAACTCATTGCCTTGCAAACCGATCAGGTTGTCCCCAGCGTCTCGCAAGAATGGGTGCGCCTGGTGATTTTAGCTGCTTCGTTCCTGCTGTTGTTGGCGTTTGGCATCTTGCTGCTCTATCCTGAGCGCATCTCCTGGCGGAAGTTGCTCATGCCATTGGCGGCGTTCATCGCTTTATGGGGGCTCGGCATTGTGGTGGCGCGAGTGATTTTGCAGCCGTCGCCACTGGCATTGACGCAGATCGCCGACGTGCTGGCGCGTTATGGTCTCGCCATTCCCGGCGCATTGCTGGCCGTGTGGGCGCTCATGCGGCAACAACGCACGTTCCGAGAGCAAGATATGTCGCAATTTGGTCGCTATTTGGTGTGGGCGGCCACAACGATGTTTCTGTTTGGCGTTGTTAGCCAGGCGTTTGGCCCCAAAACGCAACTTGCGCCATCCCACATCTTGAACAGTGCGCAATTCATGGCCTGGTTTGGCATCCCCGTGCAACTTTTTCGCGCTGTCGTCGTGGTCGTTTTCACCTATTTCCTTCTCAAGGCGCTGGGCGCTTTCGAAATGGAGCGACAACGGCAATTGGATGCGGCCAATAAAGCGCAGATCGCCGCACAACAAGCGCAGGTCGAGACCGAACGCAAGAATCGCCGGGAAGTGGAACGCCTGAATGAAGAACTTCGCTCGACGACTTATGAATTGGCGCTGTTGCTTGATCTGGCCAACATCCTGGTGGCTCCCATTGCCCTGGATAAGCGTCTTCATGCCGTTCTGGAGGAGCTTGTGCAGAACGTGCATGTGTGTGACCACAGTTTGATCTTGCTGGCGGGGCGCAATGAGCGCGGGCCGGAAGTGGCGGCGGCGGTGGGGTTTGAACAACAGAAAAACGATAAACTCTATTTCGATGCCATGGAACTCGGCGCTCATGCTATCGCCAAGGGGAGAGCAATGTGTCAACGGTTGGATGGGACAATCTTAGACTTCGACCCCACCAATGAAGAGGAGCGTCGGCGTTGTCAAGAGTACCCCAGCCCGATGACATTGCTCTGCATCCCCCTTTATGTTCATGGCAGGACCATCGGCTGTCTTATATTCGGTTGGCCTATCGAACAAGCGCGCGCACCATTCTCTTTGGAAGAGTTCCGGCTGGTGTTCGCGGCCACGCAACAGTTGGGCCTCTCAATCGAGCACGCTCGCCTCAGCAAAGAAGCGCAGGATCGCGAGAAACTGCTGGCTGATTTGCTCCATCAAGTGGTGGAAGCGCAGGAAGCGGAACGAAAACGCATCGCCCGCGAACTGCATGATGCCAGCGGCCAATCGCTCACCGCGCTTTCGCTGGGGCTGCGGGGTGTGGAGTCTATCCTAATCAAAGAACAAAGCGCGGCCGTCAAGCAAGTACACGAGTTAGGCGCGATCAGCACGCAAGCCCTGGGCGAACTCAGACAGATCATCGCCGACCTTCGTCCCTCTCATCTCGACGATCTCGGCCTGATCCCCGCCCTGCGCTGGTACTTCACAAAAATCGAAGAGCGCTATGCCCTTCGTATGCGTTTCGAGGTGAGCGGCGTCAAGAAACGCTTGCCGGCGGAATGCGAGACGATTCTATTTCGGATCACACAAGAAGCGATCACCAATGTCATCAAACACGCGGACGCCAACGAGGTGCAGATTCACCTGGTTCTCGAACCACCGCAAGTCAATTTGCGCATCGTTGACGATGGCAAAGGTTTCAATCCCTCAGAATTCCTCAGCCAAAAGCCCACCTTGAGCGGTTGGGGGTTGCTGGGCATGCAGGAGCGCGTCTCCCTGCTAGGTGGACGCATGCACATCGATTCTGCGCCTGGCGAGGGTACGCGTATTTCAGTTACGGTCTTTCCTGTCACTTGGGAGCAAATAGATGGCGGCAAAAACGAAGTTACTGCTGGTTGACGATCACGAAATCGTAAGAGCTGGTTTGCGCATGTTATTCCTGGCCGAACCCGATATGGAAATTGTGGGCGAAGCGTCCAGCGGCGCCGAGGCGCTACGCGCTGTGGAGGAGTTGTCACCCGATGTGGTGATCATGGATGTTTCCATGCCTGGCATGACCGGCATCGAGGCCACGCGGCGCATCAAAGCGGCCTATCCCGAAGTGGCGGTTTTGGCCCTGACGATGTACGAAGACGAGCAGTATTTTTTCCAGATGTTGGAAGCTGGGGCGTCTGGGTACGTGCCGAAGCGCGCCGCTGCAGATGATCTGGTGTCGGCGATTCGGGTCGTGCGTCAGGGTAACGTTTTCCTATACCCCTCGATGGCAAAGCTCCTGGTATCCGACTTCTTACAACGTGAAGAGGGGCCCGAAGCAGCCGACAAAACGCCCCTCACGCCCCGCGAACGAGAGGTTCTCACCTACATCGCCGAAGGCTACACCAACCGCGAGATCGCAGAAGCGTTGGTGATCAGCGTCAAAACCGTGGATCGCCACCGCGAAAACATCATGAACAAGCTGGATTTACACAATCGCGTGGCGCTGGTGAAATACGCGATCGAAAAGGGGCTGATTACGGTGGAAGCGCATTAGCGACGAGGTCAAAAAAAACACATTGCGTGTTCCGTCGTCTCACTAGCAAGCGAGCAGTACACGCAATGCGTAAAGGTTTATCGGGGATTGGGTTTCTTTATCCAGACGCTAGCAAAGTAAGCATCAGGGACGCTCCCACCAGGACTGCGCCAACGGCAAGAGCCAGCCACTGACAGTAGGGGCGCATTGCTTCAAGCGTCAACTTTGACGAAGTCAAACCAGGCATCGTTTTTCACCTAGTGCATGAGTTCCTGGGACATCTGCGGGAGTTCTGAGGGCTGAACGGTGAGGAGGAATAGCTCGCAGTGATAGCATTCGAGCGGAATTTTCCCTTCCTCTTCTCGTCGCGCTTGCCAGCATGGTATGTTGGGGTTTTGGTGGGCAGGGCATTGCTCCACAGCGATGGGATCGCAGTCTTTGATTTCCCAACAGGGTTTGCCAGCGCGATCGAAGGCTGCAGGCAGCGGTTCTGGCAGGGGCGAACGCAGCGGTGGGGGGATGACCTTCTCTTGTTCCACGACTTTTCGTTTCGTCTTGCCAGCTTCTTGTTCCAACCGCGCTTCTTCCTCCCACCTGGCATCCAACCGTCGCAAGAAGTAGGCGATCGCCAACGTGATAGCCAGGGGAACGCCCAGACGCAGTGCGAATAAGCCAACGATGTACAGGATTTCGGTTAGGGAATTCATGTGAACACCTCCGCTAGAAGCGTTCCTGAAAATGCGGGAGGCGACGATTTAGGAATCGATGTGATGCTCTTCAGGAAAGACGGAGAGATACTTTGCGGCCAGCGCAAATGCCATGACGCCAAGAGTGATCAACGACAGGGTGACCGCCGCCTCCATCCAGGAGGGGAAGTAGCGCACGCCGCTCCACTGCCACATGCCCACGGTGGGGATGTTCAGGCGGTTGAGGGCGAAACCTACCACGGCCAGCGCTGCGCCGGTGAAAAGGATGCGAGGGTTCTCTCGCCAGGTTCGTCGGGAGAAAAGAATCATGGGGATGATGACGCCTAACCCGATCTCCAGCCAGAAAGCCGCAGCTTGCACCGTGGGCTCAAACAGCAGGGGCCAGGCATCGCGGGCGATTAGATCGGCGAATTTGGCGACAAGGTAGATGCCGAGCACCACCACCGCCCATTTGGCTAAGTCGGCCAGCAGGTCTGTTTCCAGGCCATGATTGAACGCCCTGGAGCTCAACGTCGATTCCACAATCGTCATGGTCAGGCCGATGGCAATCGCCGAGATCCAGAAGAAAACCGGTAGGTAAATCGAGTACCATAGCGGATTCAGTTTGGTCGGGACCAGCACCCAGAGCGAGCCCAGAGAAGACTGGTGGAGGGTGGACAGAATCACGCCCAGGATGACGAAGATGATGGAGATTTTGCGCAGGAACTGATACAGCGGAATCGTCGGCAAGCGGGTGGCGATGGCCTCGAAGCGATTGATCCGCTCCAGAATGACCGGCAGGAACTCGATGAAGAGCACGATGGTGTAGGTGAACACGCACATGCCTACTTCCCACATCACCGAGTGGTGTTGCCAGTGCACCAGAGGCCGCCAAATGTTATATGGTCGCCCTAAATCGACAACCAGGCCACAGACGACGAGGAGGTAGCCCAAAAAGCCGGTGAGGATAGCGGGGCGAACCAACGGCTCCAGGCGGTGCACGCCAAAGATGTGGGCGGCGCCGGCGATGACAAAAGCGCCAGCAGCCAAAGCCACGCCTCCCATCACATCGATGCCGATCCAAATCCCCCAGGGAAAACTGTCGCTCATGTGGCTAACTGCGCCAATGCCGAAGATGAAGCGCATGAGGATAACCAGAGCGCCCAGGCCAAAAATGGCGGCCAACAGTAGTTTTTTGACTTGGGAACGGGGGATAGAGATATGCAAGGGAAAGGCGTCTTGGCCTGCGCCCGCGATCGGGGACATCGACGACCGTCCGCCAGTATGTGCGACGATGTAGCGCACGCCAACGATAAAGATGATGGGAATGCCAACACTCAAAACGAGGACAAGCCAGGGAATTGGTGTAGTGAACATGCGCTTATTCCTCCGTGATTTCCGTTTCGTGGGAATGACGATGCGTGTAGGCGGCAGTGCCGGAGAGCGCCACGGCCAGTCCTCCGATAACAAAGGGCAGCTTCGTCATGATTTTTTCTGTTTCTTCCGGGGGGGCTGTGGTGGGCAAATTGGCAGGGAAACCCAATTGCTCGAACGGCACATCAGAAATGTAGAGCATTGCTGTGCCCCCGACCTCGTGTTCGCCGTAGACGTGATCGATATAGTGGCCGGGGTTGGAGTCGATACGGGCGTGGGCTATGGCCAGCATCCGGCTCCGCGGCCCAAAACGAATCGCTCCGGTGGGGCACGCCTCGATGCAAGCCGGTTGTTCGCCTTTCTGCAAACGCTCGTAACACATCCAGCACTTACTGATTTCGGGAGTCAGGCCGTTGTTCCAGTCGAATTGGGGAACGCCAAAAGGACAACCGATCTGGCAGTAGCGGCAACCAAGACAACGGTTGGCTCGATAATACACCGGGCCTTCCTCCGTTTTGTGCATGGCGGCGGCGGGGCAAGCCGAGACGCAGGAAGCGTTCAGACAGTGCATGCACTGACGTTTGACATAGCGGGTTTCGACTTCGCCATTTGCCACCGTCACCTGACGCCGGTCTACGAAGGTGTATGTATCGGCGTCGAGTTTGGCGGGCGGGTTTTCCTTCAGTGGCAGTTGGTTGGCCTCCTTGCAGGCCAGGGCGCAGGAATCACACCCCTGACAGCGGGCGATATCGATCAGCATGGCCCAGGGATCTGCATGCGCCCCTGTCGAGGAGCCTTCCGCACTGGCCATCTGCGGGATGCTGCAAATCCCGGCGACGGTCAGGGCGGCGGCGCCCGCGCCTTTTAGGAATTCTCGTCTGGTGGCTTTGATTGTGTCGTCGCTCATGATCGTTTCTCCGTGCGGGCGCAAACGAAATTCATACTCAACATCAAGACCAACCCCAGGAACAAACCGATGCCCAAGCCCAAACCCAGGGCAATCAGCGTCCAGTTTTGCAGGGTCTTATTCTGAGCTTCAGTTTCTTGTAACTGCCGGGTGAGGACGCTCGTTCGATCTGCATACGAAGCCAGCGTCTTTGTCTGCGCTGTGTCCCCGTGTAGTCGAACTGAAGGTTGGTGCAGGTTTTCGGCATGGCAGTTGATGCACAGATGCGAAGGCACAGCCGTGAAGGAGTGGTTCGGGGCTATGATGGTCCCCTCCTCGACCGCTTCAGCGCCCGCGACAGGTGTGGAAACATGGCAATCTACGCAGCTTACACCC
The DNA here is from genome assembly GCA_011176555.1 of Caldilineae bacterium. GTDB lineage: Bacteria > Chloroflexota > Anaerolineae > J102 > J102 > DUEF01. Next base: position 4,270 of record DUEF01000146.1, on the reverse strand, counting down.
GCCATTTTGTGCCCGGTCATCTCCCAGGTGACGCCAACATCGTCATCATGGCAGGAGACGCACAGTTGTTCGGCGTTCAGTCGGGTCGTTTGCGAGTGCGGCACGTGGCAGTCAACGCAGTTGACATCCTCGCCCGAATGCAGACTTTGATTCCACTGCGCCACTGTCGTTTCATGGCAATCCACGCAAACAGTCGCGCCCACTGGCATTGGCATCTCGTTGTCGTCAGGATGACCTTCGCTCAAATCGCCATGACACTCTTCACACTTGATACCCTCGTTGGCGTGAGGAGAATGTTGCCATTGACTGGTCTCGCTCCAATGGCACATGGTGCAAACTTCTTGGCCTGGCTCAACGGGTTCGGGTTGATCGGCAAACGCCGCGGACGGCGCCGCGAATACGATCAACATGAACACAAGACAGCAGGCGATGATCCGTTTGTTGACCAAGGCCTGCGCACTTAGGAATGATAATGATGGTTTCATTGGTAGCTCCGTTTTTTTCTTTTTTGCTGACGCAATCGCATCACTTTTGGAGTCGACTAGCTTTTCGTGGTGGAAACTTCATCGGGGAAGCACCAGGGAACGAATTTGCACAGGGCGACCATAGCCAAGAGGGGGATGCCCAGGCGCAAAACGGTGAATCCGAAAATGAACAGGATGCCTTCTAAATCGATAGCCATGCTACTTCTCCTTTGAAAATGTCGCCTGAATAGACGTTGCGGTGGGATTCGTCAGGTTTAATCTCTATGCTTAGTTTGACACGATCAAGCCCCAGCTTCAATCGGTCGAGACACCCATTCTCGCCCACCATTTTTGTATGGGGCATTCACCCCACGATCCAGCGAAGCGTGGGGCATTTCACCCATTACTGGAGTGCTGCGCAAAATGTGGGCGGCGTAGTGTGTGGTGCGTATTCCGTTTTTTGCGACAGCACGACGGGCCCCGCAAGGGATTTGGCGGTTGGAAATCGTATTTTTCTAAGTGTGCAAACCACCAAACGCTTAACAGCATGATATGGCGTCAGAACGCACCATCAAGTATACTTACAGCCTTCCACCACACACTTATTGGAACCGCCCGTATGTTTTCACCCGACCCGCTTTCTTCGCCCGCGACCTGGCCGTTGGCCTGGATGACGCCATCTTTCGCTTGATCGAAAACGACACTCTTCTTGAGAAAGCTTTGACTACGCACGAATCATGCGATGTCTGCAAAAAGGTCATTCGCTGTCATCAAACTTGCTGAATGTAAATGCGTAAACGTAAGTGGCGCAACATCCTACAAACGATCATCGTTGTCGTCATTCTAGCGTTTTGGGGGCAGGTGCTCGTTAAGAATTGGGACCAACTGGCCAATTATCCCTGGCGTATTTCCTGGCCATCTCTGCTGCAGTCCCTCGTCGTCCTTATGGTGGAACTGTTCTTGGTGAGCACGATCTGGTGGCGAGCGTTGACCTTGGTCGGTAAACCTATTCCGTGGCGACGGGGTACAGCTATTTGGTGGCAGGCGCAGATCGCGCGCTACATTCCGGGCGGCGTCTGGGATGTAGCGGGGCGACTGGTGTTGGGGCGCCGGGCAGGCGTGGACAAACGCCGTATGTCTGCCAGTGTGGGTCTGGAGATGGGGCTCCAGGTGCTCAGCGCCTCCCTCTTCTTGCTGGTCGCGTTGTTGTTCGGTGCGGATGCCAGTGTGCGCGCTTATTGGCCCTTTATCCTGCTCATCATTGTCGGCTCCCTACTGATTCTCACCCCGCCTGTTTTTTCAGCCCTGATCAATTGGGGGTTGAATATATTGCATCGGCAGCCATTGATCCTGAATATCACCTATGGTAATCTCATTCTCCTCTTCCTGTTGAGAATCATCGCTCATGGAGCCCTGGGTTTAGCTTTCTTCCTTTTCGCCCGCGGGCTTTCATCTATTCCCTGGTCGCAAGCGCCCTTGATGATTTCGGCATATGTCGGCGCTTGGCTGATCGGTTACTTGGCCGTATTCGTGCCCACGGGTATCGGTGTGCGGGAAGGCGCTTTGGTGTTGCTTTTGGGCCCACAATTTCCGTTTGGTTTGGCGACAGCCTCCGCTATCGGTTTTCGCGTGTGGATTGCTGTGCGCGATTTGCTGGGGGCGCTGTTGGGGACAGCGATGGCGCGTGGTATATCGACCTCTGTCGAACGAGATTTACAGGAGTAGATTTGATTCAAGCCATAGGCGGAGCGCCGTCAATCCAGATCTGTCACCTGTCGTCGCAACCGTTTTTTCTCGCTCAGCCTACGTTTTTCTTCCCGCCGTCTTTCCTTCGCAGCTTTCGATAACTTCGTCTTCTTGCGTTTGCGGCGCGGGCGCAGCGCCTCCTGCAAAAGGGCGACAAAACGCTCGGTCACGGCCTTGCGATTGCGCTCCTGGCTGCGGGTCTCGCCCGAAACCAGATGCAACACCCCCTCGTCGTCAATGCGGTTCCGTAACGCATCCAACAGGCGCTGGCGCTGGTCTTCGCTCAGGTTGGGCGAACTGCTGATATTCCACAACAGCTCCACGCGCGTCTCGCTTCGATTGACATGCTGCCCGCCTGGCCCGCCGCTACGACTGAAGCGGTAGCGGATCTCGCTGCCGGGAATCTGCAATTGGTCTGAAATGTTGAGGATGTTTTCGTCCATGATCCTGGTCTTATGATAGCATACAGCGGCAAGATTCATGCCATCGGAGAATTCAAGTTCTATGTCACAAAAAATAAAGGTGTTCGGTCTGTTCGCGCTTGGGGTTGCTTTGTTCATCTTCAGCGCCCTGTTCCTCTTGCGAGTAGAGGCGTTCACGGCCAACGCCGCCGCCATCGATCCCGCGGTCTATGCCGACTTGGACGCCTCTACTGATGGTCAGGCGACCTACATCCTTTATTTTCGCGAGCAAGCGGATCTCAGCGAAGCTGAGCACATCGATGATTGGGTCGAACGCGGGCGCTTTGTTTACGAACGCTTGCGGACAACCGCCGCCCGCTCGCAGCGGGCCGTGCAGGCAAAACACGCGCTGGGCGTGATTCCTGGCCAGGTGACCGAGTTCCAGCCATTCTGGATCGCCAATGTCGTCGTTGTGCGTGGGGATCGGGAGGCGCTGGACTATTTGGCCAGGCAGCCACACGTGGCGCGGGTATTGCCTGAAATGAAATACGATCCACCCGAGCCACCGGTTGCACTCGATCAGCCCGCTGGCTCCGTCGCCGCCACCGGCGTGGAATGGGGCGTCGCACAGATCAACGCCGAGGCTGTGTGGACCGCGCCCTACAACAGCCGCGGTGCGGGCATCGTCATCGGTATGATCGACACCGGTGTGCAGTGGGATCATCCCGCCTTGATGGCGCATTACCGCGGGTGGGATGCCAATGCCGGCCGGGTGGATCACAACTACAACTGGTTCAATCCCGAACCGGAGAACACCTGCGATGACGCGGCCACCGGAACCTGCGATTGGCATGGCCACGGCACGCACACCACCGGTACGACTGTCGGCGGCGATGGCGGGGATAACCAGATCGGCGTGGCTCCTGACGCCAAGTGGATTCACGCGCTGGGGTGTTGTCCCAGCAATGAGGCCGGGCTCAGAACCATGCAGTGGATGTTGGCCCCGACCGATCTGCAAGGCCGAAACCCCGATCCGGCCCTGCGCCCGCACGTGATCAACAATTCCTGGGGCGGGCCGGGCGGTAGCCTCATCTTCCAGGACATCATGGCTGTGCTCAAGGCTGCAGGAACGATGGTCGTGTTCTCGGCAGGCAACAGCGGCAGCGCTTGCGGAACCCTGGGCTCACCCAGCGACAACCCGGCGGCGTTCAGCGTCGGCGCTACTGACAGATGGAATAGCGTGACCGGTTTCAGCAGCCGCGGCCCCAATCCCTTTTCCGGCAAAACCGGGCCAGAAATCACGGCCCCCGGCTCTCAGATTCGTTCCTCCTATCCCGGTTCGGCATATCGACTTAGTTCGGGCACATCGATGGCTGCCCCGCACGTAACAGGCGCTGTCGCCCTCTTGCTCTCGGTCGAGCCCGACTTGATCGGCAAGGTGGATCAGATCGAGGAATTGCTGCGTCGCACCGCGGTTCCCCTGGTCTCCTCGCAGACCTGCGATGGCGTCGCTGGCAGCGAGATCCCCAACAACGCTTACGGCTGGGGGCGCATCGACGTGGCCGCCGCTGCCGGCATGATCTGGCAGGCGGGAACATATGTGGGGAATATCAGAGATGTTGAAACAGGGCTTCCTGTACCAGGCGCGACCATTGCCGT
>DUEF01000145.1 GCA_011176555.1 Caldilineae bacterium | reverse complement strand
GATGGTGACGTCGCTCTCGATGCGGGGCAGAACGCTGGTCAGGGCAATGTCGGCTGTGATGTCCAGAATGTCGGCCCCGGAACCTGCGTCGCAGCCGCCCGTGGCCGCATCGGAGTTGGCCGCGGTAATAGCGTCGGCCAGAGTGCAGTTGACGCCATCCACGGTGATGGTGTTGTTGGGCGAGGCGAAGATGGGCCCGCTGCTCAGGGCCAGCAGCAGTGCGGCTCCGGCCAGGGTCAGCCCCAACCGTCGTTGCAGCCGCCGCAATTGGCCGGGCCGCAATCGCGACAGGCGCTGATAGGCCAGACGGTAGCGCAGGTAGAGCGCCGCGCCGCGTGACATCAGCAAGCGCCAGAACCATGGTTTGTCCCGGCCCTGGGCCACCATATCCGCCCACGACGGGTCCGGGACCTTGTCAGAAACTGATGATTGTGGTTGTTTCATCTTCAGACTCCTTGAAAGAGCGAGCGTGAACGCTGGGCAGGATGAGGGTGTTGCTGTTTCAGCCTATTTTCGCGCAGGCGACTGACAGATGACTGACGCGTTCCCCGGCCACACTTTTCTCTTCAGTTGTCGATGCCCTAACCTTTCAGTGATTGCCCCAACTCTGCAAGGCCATCCCCACGCGTGCCATCACCCCCGCCCAATCCTTCGGGCGCTGCTGGCGGAAGAGCCGGACAGTCGGATACCAGGGCGAATCCTCCCGATCCAGCATCCAGCGCCAGTCGGGCGCATGGCACAGCAACACCCACACCGGCTTGCCCAGCGCCCCGGCCAGATGCGCTACGCCCGTGTCCATGCTGATCACCAGGTCCAACTGGTCGATGAGCGCGGCGGTGTCGCCCCAATCATGGATCATGGGAGCCAGATCGATGATCTCTGGCCCGCTCCAGTCGCGTAACTCCTGGGCCCGCTCCCCCACCTGCAGGCTGTACCAGACGACGCCCGAAATCTCGAACAGGGGGGTGAAGTCGATCAGGCGGGCGGAGCGATTGCGGTCGTTGCCCTGATCAGGGTTGCCCGCCCAGGCGACGCCCACGCGTAAGGCGCGCTCGGGCGCAGGCGGGAGAGGAAGATGGCGGTCGGGCGGAGGCGCCAGGTAGGGGATGTTCGCGGGGATGGTCTCCAACGTCGCGCCCAGCACGCCCGCCACCGTCATCAAAGGCGTATATGCGTCGAACGCTGCCTCGGGGATCTCGCCCGGGCCGCGGAGCTCATCCACGCCCGCCACGGTCGCCATCAGCGCCTGCAAGGGCTTGGGAGCCACCAGCAGCACCTTGCCCACTCGCTCGTGGATGAGAGGCAGGTAGCGGGCGAACTGGATGGTGTCGCCCGCGCCCTGCTCGGTGTGCACCAACAGGGTTTTGTCGGGCATGGGCGAGCCATCCCAACGGGGCTGAGGCGGCAGGAAGGGCGTGAAAAAGTGAGTCTGCCAGCGCCAATCAAACTCGCGAAAACCCCGGGCCAGATCGCCCAATTTGAGCAGCGCCATGCCCAGGTTCATGTGCGCATCCGGGAAATCTGGGTTCAGAGCCAGGGCCTTTTCATATTGCGCCACCGCCTCCTGCAAACGGTTCTGCGCTGTGAACGCGTTGCCCATGTTGTTGTAGACCATGGCTGCGTCCGGGTTCATAGCCCGGGCCTGCTCGAACAAAGCCATGGCCTCCTCCACCCGATCTTCATCCAGCAAGACCGCTCCGCGATTGATGGCCTGCACGAACGGCTCTTCCGACCCCTGCCGGGGCGATTCGGACAGCAGTGTCGCGGGCACATCTCGCAGCGCATCATCAGGCACGACGTAGGATGTGTTGATGAGCGGATTTCCGAATTCCAGCATTTCGGGAAAGCGGTGGGGCAGAATCTGCACTGCGAAGATCTCCTGCACGCCCTCCTCGAAGCGCAGGAACGCGACCGTCTCTCCCGTCTGGATGTTCACCACCCACACGCCGCAGATACGCTCCTCCAGCCGCTCTACCAGGGGAATGTCGCTGAAGGTGGCGGTCTCCCGCACCTGCGAGAGGCCGACGAAGGCCAGCGGCCCGATGAAATCGACGCCGCGGGTGAAGCCGGGCAGAGTTGCGACCGTATGCCAGGTGCGATGGGGCAGATCCACCCAGGCCAGCCCACCCTGGCCCGATTCCAGTAGCCACAACCGCCCGCCGTAGAGCCGGGGGGAATGAGGCATGGCCAGCCTTCGAAGCAGCACTTCGTTTTTCTCCACGTCCATGAGGATGCCGCCCGAGCGCTTGTTTCCTCGCCAGGCTCCGGCTTCGTCCGTCTCGCCCAGGGCGGTGACGAATTTGGGCCTACCATCCACCATGCAGACGCCGTTGAGATGACAGCGATCTTCCGGAGCCAGGGCGCTGACGAAATGTGGTCGCCAGCGAGGAACGAAGCTGTGGTCAGTGTCCAGGGTGCAGAGCGAGCTGAACCGGGTGTTCACCAGACACAACCCATCCCCGCCCCAGGCCATCTCGTGAATGTCGATGTCGCCCGTGATGTGGACCTGGCGGGGAATGTAGCAGGCGTCATATTTGCCATGGGGGTCCAGTTTGGCTGTCACGGCGGGCATATCCCGATAATACCAGACCGTGTTCTTCCCTCCCACCGTCAATCGCGGGCCATCCACCGCAATGCCCATGGGCTTTTCCAGCGCCCGAAAATGCGTGTTGATGACCCCATCGTCATTGCGCACCAGGATGACTTTGCCCGCCTGATAGGTGCTGACCACCAGCGAGATGCCGAAATGGTCGAGGATGCCGGGCAGGTTGGAGGTGTAGACAGAGCGTAGGGGATCGGACGAAGTCATTGATCGGTTCTCCGATGAAGTGTGCAGGAAAGGGGGTCGGTTTCCCTGACCGTGTCGGAGCGCTTCTGGCTGACCTCAACTGAGCGAATGCCTGTCGAGGAAGGTCTTCATGGCGGTCTGGCCCGCAGCCACCAGCAACCGGATGCGCTCGTCGCTCATATCGAATTCCAAGGTGTCGTAGCCTCCCGCTGGCAAGTGGCAGACGTTGTGAGAATGCAGCCGAATTTCCAGGTTGTCGCGGGAGCGGATGGTGGTGTTGATGAGATTACTAACCCGATCCACCAACGGTTGCCATTGCTCATCTGGCTGGCTGCGTTTGTCCGCAGGCCGGGTTTTGGGCGGGTATTTATCTGCCCCAGGCACGGGGATATCGGTATCAATATAGAGGCCGATGACCTGATCGGGCGCGGGTTCGCCGCCCATGATCCTGATCAGCTCCGGCTCCGGCGAAAGTAGCAGGTCGATGGGCAGATTGGAGGAAACACCACCATCCACCAGGGCGTGGCCCGTGATGTCGGCCCCGTCGAAATCGCCCCACTCCGCCCGCCAGATGACTTCCTGGTAGATGAAGGGCAGGCTCATAGATGCGCGAATGGCCCAAACCGCGGGCAGGTCGGGGGCAGTGCGATGGTTGAGTTGCAGCATCACGCCGTCGGTGATGTCAGCAGCGATGGCCGTGAGATCAGCGCCAGTGCGGGCGTGGAATTCGGCCAGCGTGGCGTCTCCCAGGCCCGGCTCTTTCTCATCCAGTTTCTGCTTCAGCCAGGACATAAAACGCTGGCCGGTGTAAATGCCTCCGTATTGGACAAAGGAGAACAGTTCGCGGAAAGACATTTTGTCCAGCAACCAACTCATGGTGGACTGTTTGAGCTTATCCGCCTTGGTTTCGGGCAGAAAGGGAAGAGACAGATTGTTCAGCCAAGCCTGAGTCACACTGTTTTGCAGAGCCTTTTCGTCGAAATCCTCGGGCACGTCGAGAAAATCGGCCAGGATGATCTCGCCCTGCTCATTTCTTTCGCTGATGGCGGCCAGGATTTCATCAGCCGAGAATCCCGCCGCCATGAACAGCGCCGTGATAGCCCCGGCCGAAACGCCGACGAGTCGGTGGGCGTCGTGCTCTTTGGCCTCCAACGCCCGCAGGGCGCCACAGTGCACAATGCCTTTGGCTCCGCCGCCGGCCAAAACCAGATCGTAATTTGTCATGTTCACCTATTGAACGGGATTTGCTGACAACCATTCGAATATCTTGTCGTACACCTTCTGGCGAATGGCTTCCTCGGTGAAAGGATCGATGGAGGCGTGGGGGATGTGATCGGATTTGGGGAATTCATAGCTGTCTACTGGAGCGCCCTGCGTTTCCCAGACCTCGGCCAGCTTCTGCGCCCAATCATTGTCCGCGGCCAGATCGCTGGCTGTGGTGACGATAAAGGTGTCGGAGGTCTGGGGAGGCGCTGAGTCGGCTTGCTTGAGCATCGCCTGGCCCAGTCGCATAAACACGGCTACGCCGTTGGACGATTCGCCTTTGTACACCCAGGCTCGGTCAGCCTCCGCTTTCCCGCCAATGGAGAGATTCGGTAATCTCGAAAAGGCGTTCATGATGATAGGATCGAGAAACATTGGTGTTTGGGCCAAACCGAAAAAGGGAGAGAGCAGTACAGTTCGGTCCACTTCCGGCCGATTTTGCGTCATCCAAGCAGCCACTGTGCCCCCACCAGAGATGCCCATCACCGTCATTTTATCTCCCAGGGCATTGCCAATGTCAATCGTCTCGTCGGCATAGTCCCGCAGATCTTCGCTGGTCAACGGGGCCAATTCTTTGATGTCACCGCTCTTGAGTCCGTGGTAGGGCATGCGCAGGATGAGCACGTTTGCGCCCTGATCATAGAGCATCTGGCCCAATTCCTCGAATTCCTTGGGCGCGTTGGTCACTCCGTGCACCATTACATAAACTTCATCTGTTTTCTCACCATGATCCAGGAATATGGAGCGGCTGGATTCATTGGTGATGGGGATTTCTTCCTGCATCAACTGTTCAATGCGGGCCACTGCTTCGTCGTAATCCATCATTGGATCGGGATTCGATCCCAGACCATCTAGGGAAACAGGTATCAATCCCAACAAAAAAAAGACCAACAGGATGCCGAGGATGATGATCCCCACCCATTTTGCGATGCGTTTCCAAACGCTCTTTTTTTGTGGTTCGGTTGTAGGGTTGTTTTCTGTACTCATAAAATACGTTGTCTCTCCCAGGCAAAGGATCGCGGCCGTTTTCCCTAGCGCATGGCATTGGCATGAAGAAAACGGCCGCAGTTATCGATTCAACTGATTGGACAGTTCGACTGTGCTCAGGTCGTTACAACCCAGGTGTCGAAGATCTTGTCGTGCCAGGCTTCCTTTTCGGAATCGAAGGCGGCCCAAATGAAACCCAGGCCGAAGATGATGCTGCTGATCCAATAACCGACCGATCCGCGCAATCCCGCCCGCACGAAGCTCAGTGGCCCGCCATCTCGTCCAACAACCTTCATGTTGAGCAATTTCATGCCGATGGACTGGCCGTTCTTGCTCCAGAAATAACCGAAATAGAGAAATTGGAAGAGAAACATAACGACGATCATCAGCAATGCCATCGTGCCGGCGATGAAACTGAGAAAACCGCTATCGGTTCCGCTTGTGGCTCCGATGATGCCGCCAAAGACGAGTATCACGATCCAGGCGAGGATGCCCATTATGAATCCATCTACCAAATATGCAACAAACCGGCCAAAAATCCTGCTTTGTTCATGAGAAATTGCTCCTTGAGTGAAAAATGAGATAGAAAAAGAGAACAGTGCGCTTGCCGCACTCAACATGCTTCCTACTTCTTGCGACCAAAAATTAGATTGACGATGGCCAACAGCACGACTGCGCCGAGGATGGCAACAATGAAGCTCGTCAGGTTGAAGCCTGTGACGCTTACGCCGGTGAAAAAGCTCATAATCCAGCCGCCGAGGGCCGCGCCGATGATGCCAACAACGATGTTCATCAAGCAGCCTTGTTGATCACTGCGACCAACGATCATGCTTGCGATCCAACCTGCGATAGCGCCAAAGACGATCCAACTGAGAATTCCCATGAGTGCTTCCTCCTTTGAGGACGAGTGAAGGGGGTAAGTAAAAAAAGATAAGGCAAAGGGAGATGATTACATCATAGCTGAAGATAGATAGCGATGCAAACAGATTATCGCTGGCGTTATTCGCCTTTGAGCACGCTGCGCAGTTGTCCGACTGCATCGGGCAGATCTTGAATATAGCTGGGCAGCAGATAATCGTGTACGGCTTGGTTGAGGGCCATGTCTGCGGCGGCTTCTTTGGGGTCTGCACCGTTTAGTAGCACCTTCTTCTCTTCGATGGCGTTGAGGGCGGTGATGGGTTCATCCAGCACCAGTTGCAGGAAGGAGGTGATGGACATGTGCTCGACCTGATTGGCGTTCTCGGGCGTGCCGACGAACTGCCCGTCGAAGCCGGTGACGCCCCATATCTCGGAGATGCCCAGGTGTTTTTTGAGACGGTAGCGCCACATCTCAGCTACGCTGTTGCGCCCGAAATCGCCGTGGGAGAACAGGGCTTCGCCGGTGAGGGGGTTGATGCGGGAGGTGCCGGCGATCAGGCTTTGCCAGACGATGATCTTGCTGTCAGCGATGCCTTTCCAACCCGCCTCGTCATCAGCAGCAGGCAAATCCAGGTACACCTCCTCGACATAATCATCCTGCATCAGCAGCATGTCCAGCGCTGCATCCAGCGCGGTGTCCTCACCCGAAGCCTCTCCCGCCTTGAAGGCCAGAAAACGCGCCCAGGCCCGGGCCAGCAATTTCAGGTAGGGAGCAGAACCGGGGTCGACGAAGCGAGCGACTTGGGTGTAGACATCCTGACCTTCCTCGACTTGCTGCTTGCTCAGCGCGTCCCAGAAGTCGGTGGGGATGCGAGCGCCATAGCTTTCGGTAAGCTGGTTCAGGATCGCCAGATTTTCGGCGTAATCCAGAATCGTCTGGGCGTCCACCTCGCCCGCTTCATAGCGTTGGAGATGTCCCCGAACGCCGACGGAGTCGATGATGCCGTTTTCGCTCAGACCCGCGGCCCGCAACTTTTTGGCGATGTCGACCTTCGTCGTCTGGTTCTGGCTGTCTGCCTCGGGCGTGTGAATGACCGAAGGTGCCTGGTAGCCAACAGGTTGGAAGGAGTTTGTGAGACGGGAATAAAGGTTCTTTCCTCCCACTAAGCCGATGACAATCAGGATGGCGAGGATGGCGACGATGAGGATGAGCCAATACGTTTTTGTCATTGTGATCGTTTTTACTCCGGGGGAGCTTCAGTTTTTGCGAAGCGAATGACCTGATACACGCCGATATTCTCCTCAGCCAGATTCCTGACGATGTCGGGTGTAATCTGGATAGGGATTTCAACGATGTAGCCGTGGGGGAGAATTTGCATTCGAGCCAGACGTTCTGCATTCAGATACTTCTCGATGATTGTCCTGGCCATGTTCTGGTATTCACCCACTTCGAAATAGCCCAGATAGCGGTCGGACGTGTAGTCCCGGGGCGTGCCGATCTCTGATGTTTCGTAGGGCGGGATGGCATCGGTGGATTTCACAGGCGTTAGGCGCTTCCAGGAAAATATTTTCCTCAAAACTGATTGTCTTGTCGCCATGCTTATGGAGTTGATCACGGCCTTTTTGGGTTTTCCAGGGAATCAATTTCTTGGAAAGGCCTTACGCTATGGCAGCGCAAATTCCGGTTTCAGAGCTTCGATGCAGGCGGTGTCGGGCGCTGCATCCGGTTGGTTGAAGAAGGCTGCTCCCATATCTCGGGCGCACTGTGAAAACTGGTAGACGCCGTGTCCGCTTTCCGGGAAGACCGCCAGATGCCCGTTGGACAGGGTCTCCAGGGCGACGCTCCCCCAACTTGACGCGGTCTGGGTGTCATTCAGACCAACCATCAACAGGGAGGGGATGTCGCTGGAAACGGGGTTGTGGAAGGACTCGTCGACTGTCCCTGTGGGGAAATCGTCACACAACTCGATGCTGTTGGCCGCGCTCGCCAGCGCACCTTGGGTCATGGCCGGGATCGGAGCGGATTCGATGTACGCCTTGGCCCCATCCATGGTGTTGAAGGGGACGGATTCGTTGCAGATGAAGAGATGGAGAGGAACGATGATCGTGGCCATAGCCGGGTTGGGCTGAAATGCAGCGAATTTTTCGATCCAAGTGTAGAGTTCGGCGACATCGTCATCGCTCATGGCCTGGGCGGTTTCCAGAAGCGCTGCGTTGTCGGCGGCGGGGATGTATTGGTCGATGAAGTCGAGCAATGTCGCCTGGGTGGCTGGTTGTTGCGGCAACGCAAAATAGGCGCGCTTGGCCTCTGGATCGGCTTGCAGAGATTCCGTTGAATTTGCCGCAAAATTGAAGGTTTCGGCAAGCGTCAGCTCCGGCGGGCTTTCTTCTTCATCGAGGGCGAACTCTTCGTCAGCGAAGGGCGAGGGCGGCAAGAGCGAACCATCCACCAGCCCGACGTAGGTGTCGGTCACGCCTTGCTCAAGCTCGGCGATCATGCGGGGCAGATACGCGGAGATGCCGGCTCCGTTATAACGACTGTTGCGCAGGTTGAAAAGCGCAACCACCGCTGCCGGTGTGATGGATTGGTCTTCATCCAATACAATGGGCGCTTCCTCAAGTTGCACCATCAACTGGTTAAAGCGCGATTCCAGATTGGGATAGGCGCTGTTGCAGGCATCGTCTGCTGCACAGGCGGCGAAGAGCGCCTGCGCAGCCTCCACCGCTGGTTCACTGGAGCGCTCATACATTTTTATGTCAGGCGGCATCACCGAATCAACGACTACGCTGCGTAGCCCCGCTGGCTGCTGCCGCATGGTCTCCAGCGCCAGTTTTGTGCCATACGAATGGCCATAGAGATTGAAGTCTTCGTATCCCAAGGCGGTGACAACGCTTTGCACGTCACGGGCGTTGTTGATGGTATTGTACTGGGTCAGGTCTACGCCTCGCTCCTGCGCAGCTTCAGCGCATATTTCCAGGATTTTCGCTTGCCTCACCTTGTCGGCATCCTCGGGCGCGGCCTGAGCCACAGCGTCGGTGATCTCTTCTTCACGCTCGATCAGTTCCATGGCGCAATCGAGCGGGGCGTTGGAGAAACCGGCGCCCCGCTGATCGAATACAACCACATCCCGGTCCTGACGCACGGTGGCGAAATCTTCGACGAAAGTCGACAAGGTCAGCAGTTCACCGGAGCCCGGCCCGCCGTGCAGGAAGATGACCGGATCGGGCGCGGGCGAGTCGCCGCTGGCCTTGAGTAGGGCGTATGACAGCGGTATGCGATTGCCGTCGGGGTCGTCGTAATTCTCCGGCACGCTGACCGTCCCGCAGATGATAGTTTCCCCTTCAACCTCATCCCCGCCCAGTGGCGTATTGCACGGCGATTGGGTGACGGCGTAAAGGCCCTTGGAGGATGGAGCGCTTCCTTCCCCTTCTGTAAGGGGTTCTACCTGCTCCGCCTGAGGCGGTGTGGTTGGTTCCGGCGCAGGCGTCGCAACCTGGGTGCTACAAGCAGCCAGCGCCAACAACAAGACAAGAGCAGCGAATGATATGATGGTTGTTTTCAAGTTTTTCCTTCCGATTTGAGTGAGAGTTTCTTTCAGGTTCAAAGTGTGTGGCTACCAGCGTCCGTCAATTGCCTTCTTTCAGTTCGGATTCCAGTTCGGCGATTTTCGCATTGAGTTCAGCAATGGCATGCATGTAAGTCTCTTCTTGGCGTTCGAGAAGTTGCTTGATTTCGGCGATGCCGGCCTGTTGCAGGGCGGGCGTCTTTTCATCGGCAGATGGCGTCGAAGAGGGCGTTCGTTGGCGCCTCCGGAACCATTGCGCGAATGTGCCGGTGATGACGGAGAAAAGGGCGATACCAACAAACATGAGCGACAGACCGACGAAGCGTCCGCCATTCGTCACTGGATATTTATCGCCGTATCCTACCGTGGAAACTGTGGTAAACGCCCACCAGAACGCATCGGAAACCGTTTGGATGTTGCCATCCAGGGCTGGCGCTTCGAAGTAGAGGATAAAAACAACGGCAAATTGGAAAACGATGAGGACAACGAACAGGACGACCAACAACGTCCCCTGGGCATCCCGGCTGATGGAGATCTCCGAAATGAGATCTCGGGGACGTCTCTTCTCCCTCCTCAAGATCAGCCAGAACCAAAGGAT
>DUEF01000144.1 GCA_011176555.1 Caldilineae bacterium | reverse complement strand
GAGACGGAACACGCAATACGAACCACGTCGCGCGGATTCCATCCGAACAGATAATGCCTCCAAGTATAGCGATGCCGGCCACTCTGAGAAAGTACCCATTTGGGTCATATTTGCCGTCGCACGTAAAAAAATCCCAGAACGATATTTGAGCCGATGCGATTATTTCCCGGAAAGCAGCATGTATGGCGAATAGAGCCGATACCGGGCCGGGCCGAACACGTCCCAAATCGCCGGATCTTCGCCACCGAGCCGCCACACGACGACGCCCCGCACACCCAGGTCTTGCGCCAGACGCCAGCGCACCGCTACGCTGCGGGCATTGGCGAAGGTGACGTCGTGATCACCGTAGGTGAACCAGGGCTCTTGCACCGGCCCGAAACCGTCTGAATCCCACCAGTTCTCGGTGGCTTCGTGCTGCTCCATCAATTCCTGCGCTTCCTCCCAAAGGATGGCTCGGCCCCACCAGGCGGATGGCCGGCCCAGACCAGCGCGCGGGCCAAGACCAGGGCCGGTTGCAGCCACGACAGCCGGGGCAGAACCACTGGAGGGCCAATCATAGCCGTACAGGTGCACGCCGAGCATGATTCTGGCTGGCTCGACCTGCGTGCTGGCATACTCGACCACCCCGCGCATCCAATGCAGCGGGGCGATGGGGCCGGGCGGCTCTCCCGTCGAACAACCGGTCGCCCAGCACCAACCATAGGTCATGATCCGCATCTCGTCAACAACAGCGCCGATGGCGGCATAATCATGGGCGGCGGGGCCATTCCAGGTTCCGGCCGCGCTGGTCTTGGCATGGACGGCCACAGTGAGCAGCTTCTGCCGGGCGTGGAGCGCCGCCGCCAATTCCGCCACGAATACTGAAAAAGCATCCCGATCATCGGCATACAGGTTTTCGTAGTCGATGTCGATGCCATCGTAATCGTAGGCGAGCGTCTCAGCCAGGATGGCGTCGATGTGCGCGCTGCGCCGGTCGGGATCATGCAAAATGGCGTGGAGCAGAGCCGGGGCGAATTCATTGCTGATGGTGGGGATGACTTTCACCCCGCCAGTGTGCGCCTGCCCCACCAATGCTCTATCCCGCGCACCCTGGTAAGCCCGCAGTCCGCCATCCGCCTGCACAGCATACCAAAACGGGCTGAGTTCATCGATGCTGTCCTGGTGCGCCTCGAACGATGCCCATGCGCTCTCAGCATCCCACGAGGTGGGCAGCCAGGCGGCAACGAGGGGACGGGGCGCTGTCACCACCGGGCGAGCCTGCACCCCTTGCTCGGAAGCAGCAAACAGCAGAACAAACAATGCCGCCAGCAGCATCGTCCTGCTTAGCCAGCGGCAAACGATGGAAAAGCGCTGCGACATGTTGTCGGAATTCCAAATAGGAATGCCAACCTCCTGATTTTTCAATACGTCAGGCTGCTACCACCGATGAATTCCCGCAGCACCGAGTCGGCGGGGACAGGAGAATCGTCGGACACAGGAACAACGGCCTGGAGCAGGTTGCGCAGCCGCACAGCGCGCTCATAGGCGTCCTTTCGCAGCGGATCACCGGCATAATCCTGCTCGAACTGCACGAACCAATCAAAAACCCGAGCCCGGTAAAGCGCTAACTCGTAGGGCATGGCGCTGTTGATGATGTAATCCGCCGCGCCGTGGTAGGGGATGATGTTGCGCATCTCGCTCGCCCGAACATAGTGCCAGTGCTCCAGCGTCTGACGTGGCTCATACGCCCGGTGCGTGGCGTCCCGCAGCATGCGCCGGATCAGACGCAGATCGGTCCAGCGGATGTAACGGCCGTCCGGGCCTTTCATCTGCAACAACGGCTCCAGGTAAAGCCTGAATTTCTTCTCATCGGGGATGGACTCGGTGAGCGGCGGAAAGAGGCCGTGCAGGCTGTCGATGAGCAGGATTTCGCCCTCGGCCAACTGCAACGGCGTCCGGTCAAGATAACGCTTGCCAGACTTGAAATCGTAAAACGGAATCCGCACCTCCTCGCCCTCGACCAACCTGCTGAGATGCTCGTTGATCAGGGCGATGTCCAGCGCCTGGGGCGTCTCGAAATCATAATCGCCGAACTCATCTTTGGGGTGCAATTCCAAATCGAAGAAATAATGATCGACATTGAGCGTGACGAAACGCAATCCCTGCCGCTGCAAACGCTGTTCGAGCTTGACAGTCGTGGTGGGTTTGCCCGATGAAGAGGGCCCCGTGACCAGCACCATGCGCACCTCACCCCGCCGCTGTTCGATCATCTCAGCGGCAATATCCACGTCCGACTCGTAAGCGGCCTCCGATTTCTGCACGATGTTGGGGAATTCTCCGCGCTCGATGGCCTCGTTCAGGGCATAAACCGTATGCAGATTATTGGTCACCGCCCAATCCAGCACCCGCCAGATCTTGGCCCAGGGGATGTTTTCGGCCGCGCGCGTGGCATGTTTCGTCTGTTTCTCGCGCCGCCGCGCCCGTTCGTCCCGATAAAGAATGTAGGCCTTGGCGACAGAGGCGTGCCCGTTTTCGATCAGCACCTTCTCCACCATGTCCTGAATCTCTTCGATGGTGGGATCATGCCCGACCGCACAGTTTTGCTCCAATTGCCGCACGACTTCCCCGGCCAGCCACTCCGCCCGCGCCCGATCCCGACCTCCCACTGCTACGGCGGCCCGATAGATGGCGTTGGCGATGCGGTCCGGATTGAAGGGCACGACAGCGCCGCTACGTTTGACGACATGGGTGATTTGAGTCATCTGTTTTCTCCTGATGAGTGAATCACCCCTATGTTATGTTAAACGCCCATCTTTTGCAACCCCATCCCTTAGCTGGACAAAACCTTCCTACGCCGTTTCGGCGCTGTTGGCGCTTCGCGCCGGTTGTCGATGACAAGGTGCATAAAGGTCAGGATGGGATGACGATAGGCCATGTGCGGGCCGGCATACCGCATGACCTCACGGATGCGCTCCCGCATGTCTGGCCGGTAGCAATGCACGACGCAATTGGCGCAGGTGGATTTTTCCTCCTGGAAAGGACATCTGTGCAGGCGCAGCGTGGCGTAATCCAGGAGTTCCTGACATTCCACACATAGCCCGTCCTTTGCACCATGCTGGCGCTG
>DUEF01000143.1 GCA_011176555.1 Caldilineae bacterium | reverse complement strand
CGCGGTAAATGGCTTTTTCCTGTTCGAGCACGTCTGCGGGGACGTCGGCCGGGGTCAGATAAAGCGGTCGGGCCGCGACGATGTGCATCGCCAGGTCATGGACCAGGGTTTGGAACTCGGGCGTGCGGGCGACGAAGTCGGTTTCGCAGTTTACCTCGACCAGGGCCGCTGCTTTGTCGCCCTGATGCACGTAGTGGCCGATCAGGCCTTCGTTGGCCTCGCGGCTGGCTTTTTTGGCCGCGGCAGCCAGTCCTTTTTCGCGCAGCAAGGTCACGGCCTCGTCAAAATCGCCATTGGCGGCTTCCAGGGCCTTGCGGCAGTCCAACACGCCGGCTCCGGTCGCCACGCGCAGTTCCTTTACCATTGCAGTCGTAATTTGCATGATTCGATGTATCTCCTAAGTGCACTGGGTGCAGTGTTTGATTGTTTAGTTTTTGTCTTCTTCTTCCGTCTCAACCACTTCGGCGACAACCGTTTCGGTCTCCACGACTTCGGTTTCGCCGGCTTCGGTCTCGATCACTTCGGCGACAACCGTTTCAATCTCCACGACTTCGGCTTCGCCGGCTTCGGTCTCGATCACTTCGGCCACTTCCTCAACCTCGCTCACGACTTTTGTCACCTTGGTTCGTTTTCGTTGTTCCTCAGGTTCGTCGGAACCGATGCCTTCTTCCATCTTGGCGAGCGTTGAAGGACCGAGCAACTCGTCATCTGTGAGCTCACGATCGATGACCGCCATCACGGGGGGCGCAGGCGATCGCTCCGCTGCTTCTTGCTCTTCAGCTTCGAGCGTTTCTCGCATGGCCTGGCCTTCGAGAACGGCGTCAGCCATCTTCCCCACCATGAGTCTGATGGCGCGAATGGCGTCATCATTGGAAGGGATGACGATATCGATGGGGTCGGGATTGCAGTTGGTGTCGACAATCGCCACCAAGGGGATGCCCAGCTTCGTCGCTTCTTTGACAGCGAGGTCTTCACGACGGATATCAACGACGAACACCGCCGCCGGTAGGGCTTCCAGTCTACGCAGACCCCCGACGCGACGATTCAGGCGCTCGATTTCTTCGTTGAGTTTCAGCACTTCTTTTTTGGGAAGGCGGTTGAACTCACCGTACTCCCGGCGACGTTCCAACTCAATCATGTCGTCGACGCGGGCGCGAATGGTGCGGAAGTTGGTGAGTGTGCCCCCCAACCAGCGCTTGTTGACATAGGGCATGCCGCAGCGTTCCGCTTCGGTGGTGATGATGTCGGCAGCCTGGCGTTTGGTTCCCACAAAGAGGACGACGCCTCCGTTGGCGACGGTGTCCTGGATGAAATTGTACGCCTTTTCCAGTTGAGCAACGGTTTGCTGCAAGTCGATGATGTGCACGCCGTTGCGTTCGGTGAAGATGTAAGGTCTCATCTTCGGATTCCAGCGCTTGGTGCGATGGCCGAAGTGTACGCCTGCTTCGAGCAGGGCCTTCAAGCTGACAATAGCCATGTTTGTTGAACTCCTTAAGTTTGTTTGGCCTCCGTCTCTGTCGATACCCGAACACCTGGCGTCCGGGCCAGGCACTTGCTCGGGGTTAGCAGAGACGTGTGAGATAGGGATGAGATTGCAGGGCGTTTTCTGCCCAAGCGAGGATTATACTTCAGATGAAACCAGGATCAAAAATCGCGCGCGGTTGAATATGAAAAGCGCCGGACGCGGGGGTGGACGTCGCAGCCGATGTTTCCGTAGGTGTGGGTTCGGGCGTTGGCGGCTCCAGCGAATCCAGACGGGTGGTGGGAATGACCTTAAGCACCAACGCCACGGGTCGATTCAACACTTCGACCAGATGTTCCTGTAAATCCACCGATTTATGATGCGCAATGGTGCGGGTGGATTCGACCTCCACGGCGACGTTGAGCACGCCTTCTTCATCGATGCTCGTCTCATACTCGCGGAATTCGACGCCTTCCATGGCCGCAATCTCTTTCTCCAGCGTTTGACGCAAGTCGTGCTGCAGTTTGGCTTCGCCAAAACTACGGAACGTCAGCCAGGCCAATGGCAGGGAAATAATCAGGAGCAGGATGATGAGCACTTGCCACATGCGGGTGAACACCAACATGCGCTCGCGGCGATCAGGTTCCGGCTGAAAGCCCAAGAGTAAAAACACAAATCCGCCCATGGCCGCGATCGCTACCAGGTTGGTTGCGAAAAGCAAAGACGATCCCGCGGCAATGCGCCACTGGCCCTGCGATAAAGACAAGCCCATGACGGCCAGGGGCGGAACCAGGGCCACGGCGATGGCCACGCCCGGAAGCGATGCAGACATGTCTTTGCGGCTGAGGGCATAGGCGGCGGCCGCGCCTGACGCCAGGGCCACGCCCAAATCCAGCAGGGAGGGCGACGCCCGGCTCGCCATTTCCGCGGTGACGCTGTCGCCTGGCACGATGACGCCAATGGCGAGGGCGATGGCAAGGGCGATGAGCACCCCGCGCAGGGTCGAGCCGATGGCCAGGCGCAATAAACGCATATCGCCCTGCACGACCCCCAATCCCAAGGGGATAATAGCCGCCATCAGGGGAGCCACCAACATGGCCCCGATCACTACCGCGGCGCTATCGAGCAACAACCCCAGGGTGGCGATGGCTGTCGAAAGCGCCATCATGGTGTAGAAATCGATATCCGGCCGGGCGTTGCGGCGGATCTCCCGATAGGTGTCTATCTTCTCCGCTTCCGTCAGTCTCGGCGCTCGGCCGGTGACGCCTTCCCAGACTTTGCGCACGATCGTGACAGTGCGAGAGAGGGGGCGTTTGATGACGAGCACGGGGATATCGGCCTGTGACGCCACTTTTTCCGGGATTTCTCCAAACACCAAGCGGTGCAACACGCCCTCGCGCGAAGCGCCGATCATCAACAAATCGTATTTGCCCGAAGCCGCCGCACTGAGAATGCCGGCTGTGGGCGAACGTTCCTGAATCAGCTCGATGTGAACCGCTTCGGCGTCGATATCGATCTTTTCCAAACGTTCGACCAGATCGTTACGCAGGGATTCTTGTTTTGCTGTGATCGCGGCTTGATCGGCCGAGGTTGGCAACACCGAGAGAACGGTGATCTCTCCCTCGTAGGCGTCGGCCAGTGCATCCGCGAGTTGCATGGCGAGGCTGGCGTTGGGGCCGCCGGCGCTGGGAATCAGAATCCGGCGGGGCGTAGGCGCATGGTCGCGCCCGCGCCAAACGACCAGATCGCAGGGAACGTCCAGCAGCAGACTTTGTAGATCGACAGCTTCATCGGTGGCAAAGGGGCCAACGGGACGACGCCAACTGAGCAGTAAGAGATCGGGGTTCTGCTCCGTCACCACCTCACGAATCGCGCCGGAAAGGTTATGGGCCGCGCACTGGAGCAATTCGGTTTGGATGGATTGCGCCAGGAGGGTTTGTTCTAGCTCGACCAGCCACTCTTTCTCCCCGCCAAATCGCGTCGTCCCACCGTAGGCGGACAACTCGATGTGCAGCAGTTGCACCTGGGCGGAACGTTCTCGCGCAAGGGGCGCAATCAAGGGCAGGATATTGGCGACCTGGTCGGGAGATGAGACCGGAACTAAGATCTTGAATTGACGCTGATTGGACATGGTCAAGCGATTCTCGAAGGGGTGGCGAATGGAACGGATAAAGTAGAAAAAATCCGTTCCATTCTCTATCCGCTGAATTGATATGCAGCGGAAGTTGGTAACCTTACATTGTCAGTGACTAAAATAGTAGCACATATCCGACGCGTGCGCAGCCCTGCGGCATCAGAAAATCGGCGGACGCCAAATGGTCTGTGGTATAATCCAAATCATCTTCGTTCATCCGCTTACACTCACTAAAAACACTCCGTTATGACAAATCAATTTGACTACGATGTCATTGTCCTGGGGGGCGGGCCGGGCGGCTACGTCGCCGCCATTCGCTCCGCCCAACTGAGCCTGAAAACCGCTGTGATCGAGCAGGAAAATCTGGGGGGCGTTTGTCTCAATTGGGGCTGCATCCCCAGCAAAAGCCTTATCCGCAACGCCGAAATCATGCATCTGTTGGATCGAGGCAAGGAATTCGGCTTCAAATTCGATAACCTGGAAGTGGACTACGGCGTAGCCGTAAAACGCAGCCGCCAGAACTCCAACCGCCTGGTCAAGGGCGTGGGCTTCTTGATGAAGAAGAACAAAATCGATGTCATCAAGGGCTTTGGCGTACTGACTGGCGCCCACAGCATCCAGGTCGGAGACGCGACCTATTCCACGGCGAACATCATCCTGGCTACGGGCGGACGCGCCGCCACCTTGCCCGGCATGGAGGTGGACGGCGAACGCATTGTCACCTATCGCCAGGCCATCGTGCAGAAGGATTTGCCCCAATCTATCGTGATCGTGGGCGCCGGCCCCATCGGCATGGAATTCGCTTATGTCTACAATGCTTACGGCGTGGCGGTGACGGTGGTGGAGATGCTGCCCCATGCCCTGCCCAACGAGGAGCCCGACGTGGCCGCGGTGGTGGTGAAGGCCTTCGGCAAACAGAAAATCCGCATCCTGGCGAACACCCGCACCGAAAAGGTCGAAGTCACTGAAGCGGGCGTCAACGTGACGGTGAAAGACCTGGCTTCGGGGGATGTCGAGACCATCGCCACCGAGCAAGTGCTTGTCGCCATCGGCATCCGCCCCAACAGCGAGGGCATTGGTCTGGAGAAAGTCGGCGTGGCCAGCAACCGCGGTTGGGTCCAGATTAATGATCGGATGCAAACCAATGTCCCTCACATTTACGCCATCGGCGATCTCACCGGCAAGCTCAATCTCGCCCATGTCGCCAGCGCCCAGGGCATCGTCGCGGCCGAGACCATCGCCGGCGTCGAAACACAGCCGATCGATGATTATTCCAACATGCCTCGCTGCACCTACTGCTCGCCGCAAGTGGCCAGTCTGGGCCTGACCGAAGCGCAAGCGCGGGAACAGGGCTATGATCTGGACATCGGCCAGTTCCCCTTCCAGGCCAATGGCAAGGCCCTGGGGCTGGGCGAACGCGAGGGCTTCATCAAGATCATCGCCGATGCCAAATACGGCGAGATCTTGGGCGTGCACATGGTTGGCCCCGAAGTCACCGAACTCCTGCCCGAGCTGAGTCTGGCGCGGATGATGGAATTGACGCCGGCGGAAATCGCCCGCAACATCCACGCTCATCCCACCCTTTCTGAAGCGATTATGGAAGCCGCACATGCCGCAACCGGGCATGCCATTCACATTTGAGACAAACCATGAACTCCATTCCAGTCATCTTATACGGTTTAGGCCCAATCGGACGAGGCGTCGGCCGGGCATTGGCGGAGGAGCCGCGCTTGCAAGCCATCGGCGCCGTGGACATCGACACCGCCATCATCGGACGACGCCTCAGCGAGGTTTGCGACGCCGATCTGCCGTCATTGACTGTGGTCAGTAGCCTGGATGAAACCGACGCCAAACCCGGCGCGGTGCTCCTCCAGGCCACCGTTTCCAAGCTGAAAGCGGCGCGCCCCCAGTTGCTGAACGCCATCGCCCGCGGTTACCATGTCGTTTCCACCAGCGAAGAGTTGGTGTGGCCGTGGGATGACTATCCGCAATTGGCGGCGGAAATCGATCAGGCCGCGCGGGAAGCAGGCGTCACCGTCCTCGGCATCGGCGTCAACCCCGGCTTTGTGATGGACACCCTGCCGGTGTTGCTGAGCCGGGCCGCCGGCGCCATCGAGGCGATTCATGTTTCCCGCATCGTCGATCTAACGGAGCGACGACTGCAATTGCAACGTAAAAACGGACTGGGACAGAACGTCGATCGGGTGCAGAAATTACTGGACGCAGAGGCCATCGGTCATGTGGGTCTGACCACCAGCTTGCAGATGTTGGCGGCGGGGCTGGGCTGGGATCTCGATGTCATCGATATCGAAAGCAAAGCGCTCACCGCTGAGACGCCAACCAGCACCGGGCAAATCGATATCCACACCGGCCAGTGCGTCGGCATCCGTCAACGAGCGCAAGGCTTTATCCGCGGTGTCCCGCGCATCATTCTCAAATTGGTGATGGAAGCCAATGTCGAAGGCGGCACCCGCGATGAAGTCATCATCGATGGTGACCAGTGCCTGCGCCTGCGTCTGGATGGGCTGCACGGCGATCTTGCCACCGCCGCCCTGATCGTCAATCAGGCGCGGTATGTGCAAGCGATGCCTGCAGGCTTGCAAACGATGCTGTCTGCGCCGCTGGCGTCCCGGACTTAGAACTCCCCATGTCACAAATCCCAATCGAACTCGATCCCTCGCCGCCGCGACACAATTGGCGCGAGCCGCAACTCACGCGCGGTCGCCGGCCCGACTGGCTGCGCGTCAAACACGCGGACACGGAAAACGCCCGACACGTGCATAGTCTCATGCGCAGCGAGGGCCTGAACACTGTCTGTGAGGAGGCGGGCTGCCCCAATCTGGGCGAATGCTGGAATCGGGGAACCGCCACCTTCCTGCTTCTGGGCGACACCTGCACCCGCTCCTGCGGCTTCTGCAAAGTGAAAACAGGCCGCCCGGAAAAAGTCGATATCTTGGAACCGTTGCGCGTGGCCCGCTCGGTGCAGGCAATGGGCCTGCAACACGCGGTGCTGACTTCAGTCAACCGCGACGAGCTTCCTGACGGCGGCGCTTTCATTTTCGCCGCCACCATGCGAAAAATCCGGGAATTCCTGCCCGGTTGCACCATCGAAGTGCTGATTCCTGATTTTATGGGCGATGCAGACGCGCTCTACACGGTGATGCGGGAGCGGCCCGAGATCCTGAACCACAACACCGAAACTGTACCTCGCCTTTATCGCCGCGTCCGACCGCAGGCCAAATACGAGCGCTCGTTGCAGGTGCTGGAACGGGCGAAAGTCATGGCCCCCGAGGCGCTCACCAAGTCAGGCCTGATGGTGGGGCTGGGAGAACGCTGGGAGGAAATCATCCAGGTGATGGAAGACCTGCGCGCGATCGACACCGATATCTTGACCATCGGCCAGTATCTCCAACCCAGCCGCTTCCACCTGCCCATCGAGCGTTACTATACGCCCGCCGAGTTCGAGGAATTGCGGCGCATCGGCGAAGACATGGGCTTCAGGTGGATCGAATCCGCGCCGCTCGTGCGCTCCTCCTACCATGCCGATGGCCAGGCCAGGCTCTTGCAGCGCGCCGCCGTCGCCTGAACGAAACTTGACACCGCTATACGATTCACATAGTATGCCCGTCGGTTACATTGACACAACCTCCTTCAGTGCGCAGCCGATGCCCAACGGCAGCGACGTAAGAGGACGGACAGAACTGCATGTTCGGTGCGGTTTCAGTCTGTCCTCTTTTGCTTTTTGGGTATCGGGTATTCGTTATTTGATATTCGCGGATCGGTGAAAAATATCCAATACCAGTATCCAATACCTCATACCTTCAAACGAACAACGTTCACCTCACATTGCCCCCATGCCCGACTATCTTTCTTTGGCCCAAACAATCGCTCCGCAACTCGTCGCCTGGCGACGCGACTTTCACCAGCACCCCGAACTCGGCTTTACGGAAATGCGCACTGCCGGGATCGTGGCCGAGCACTTGCGCGCGCTCGGCGTCGAACCGATCACCGGCGTGGGCAAAACCGGCGTCGTCGGTCTGATCGAAGGGCGGGAGCCAGGGCCAACGGTGTTGCTGCGCGTGGATATGGACGCGCTGCCGATTACGGAGGAAACGGGACTCCCCTTCACCAGCCAAAATTCGGGCCTGATGCACGCTTGCGGCCACGATGGACACACCGCCATCGGCATGGGCGTGGCCAAACTCCTGGTCGAGACCCGCGAACAATGGCCGGGCCAGGTCAAATT
>DUEF01000142.1 GCA_011176555.1 Caldilineae bacterium | reverse complement strand
GAACGACACCATATCCTTTGGCCTCGGAGCCAATGGTTATGGCATCGGCCTGATCGAGTTCGCGACGGCAACCACCGCATCTCGGTGGCGCGGGCCAATGGCGATAAGAGCATCGAGGCCAATGTGCGGCTGGTCGATGCGCCCATCCCCATCGAAGCCGACTCGGCCGACGCGCTCGATGAATGGCTGATCGAAGTGGGGCAGCGTCTTTTTCTGGAGAAGACGAAAATCCAGGATTACTACCCCGACTGCGACATCCGTCTCACCGAACCGGGACGCTACCGCCAATTGCGCGAGCAAATCGATGTGCATCGCTGGTATCTGGGCGAACGCCTGGGTCGCGAGGTCACGTATGAAGAGGCTGTGCGCAGTTGGTGCGAGCAGGTTTATCTGCCCCTGGCCCGCGAGATTCAGGAAAGCGGCGTGATGAAGGATTTCCCCAATCGCACCGTCGCCGACCTCTTTCTCTGGATCAGCCATCATCGTGAAGAACTGAGAGAACAATACAACCTCGATCTGGACGAAAAAGCCGCGGTTTCCACCTTCGCCAGCGTCTACAGCGACAAACCGCTCAGCAAGGCGATCAAAAGCGCCCGGCTGGCCGTCGCCCGCATGGCCGCGGGGGACGATGTCATCGTTGGCTTGCCGAAGGAAGAGGAAACCGGGAAACCGGAAGACCAGTAAACCGGGAAACCCCTCGCTCCTAGCCGGATTCGTAATCCGGCGGCGGAAAACCAGAAAACCGGGAAACCGCCGCCCCGGTCTACAGGTTTACAGGGCTACTGGTTTCCCGGTCTACCCCAAAATAAACCCATGAGACGCACGAAAATTGTTTGCACCATTGGCCCCGCCAGCAGCGAGCCCGATGTTTTAGCGCAACTCCTCGCCGCGGGGATGGATGTCGCGCGCATCAACTTCTCGCACGGCGACCACCACACTCACGCCGAGACCATCCGCCGCATCCGCGCGCTGGCGGCCGAGCGGGACCACCCCGTCGCCATCCTCGGCGACTTGCAGGGGCCCAAATTGCGAGTGGGGGAGTTGCCCGAGTCCGGCGTGACGTTGCAGCCGGGCGAACGCGTGCTCCTCAGCACCGCGCCTGATACGCCCGACGCCATTCCCCTGCTCTACCCCGATCTGCCGCAAGTGGTGAATCCCGGCGACCGCATGTTGTTGGACGACGGCCTCCTGGAGTTGGAGGTGGAAGAGGCGGGCGGGAACAGCATCCTGGCCGGGGTGATCACCGGCGGGATTCTGTACTCGCACAAAGGCGTGAATCTGCCCAAGGCCGACACGCGCATCCCCGCCATCACCGAAAAAGATCGCGAGGATTTGCGCTTCGCCATCGAGCAGGGGGTGGATTGGGTGGCGCTTTCGTTTGTGCGCACTCAGGACGAAGTCCTGGCATTGCGGGAGCTGATCCGCGGGCAAGCGCCATCCGATCTCGCGCCCAAGATCATCGCCAAGATCGAAAAACCGGAGGCTGTCGACAATTTCGATGCGATTTTGCAGGCGGTCGATGGCGTGATGGTCGCCCGCGGCGATCTGGGCATCGAAATGCCGACCGAGGAGGTGCCCCTCATCCAAAAACGCATCATCAGGCAGTGCAATGAAGCCGGAAAACCGGTGATCACCGCCACCCAGATGTTGGATTCGATGATCCGCAATCCCCGCCCCACCCGCGCCGAGGCCTCGGATGTGGCCAATGCGGTTTTGGATGGCACGGACGCGGTGATGTTGTCGGGAGAAACAGCCGTGGGCGCTTACCCGGTGCGCACGGTGATGATGATGGACCGCATCGTGCGCCGCGCCGAGCAGTTGTTGTCCGAGCATCCCCGGCATCCTGCGGCAGACGCACATATCGATGATCCTGCGCAAGCGTTGGCTCAGGCCGCCGCCGATCTCGCCATGCACCTTGGCGCGGCCGCCATTATCACCCCCACCGTTTCCGGTTACACCGCCCGCCAGGTCTCTCGTTACCGTCCCTGCTTGCCGATCATCGCGGTCACGCCCAACGCCACGGTTCGCCGCCAGATCAACTTGCTCTGGGGCGTCTGTCCCCTGCTGTCACCACGCCAAGCCACCACGGACGGCATCATGCGCGACGCGGTGCGCAATGCGTTCGCCCACGGCATGGTGCAAATTGGGGACCTAGTCGTCATCACATCGGGTACGGCGGACAGCAGCCCGGGCACAACGGATTTGCTCAAGCTGTATGTGATCGAAAATGAATAGACTGCGGCGGTTCTGGCTGCAACTCCGGGGCCATAATTGTCACACCTGCCGCTTCTCCGACAGCTTTCGCAGCACGGGCGATGGCCAGGTGAGCCGCCTGCACACCTTCTGCCGTAATCCAGCCTCGCCCTATTTCGACCGCCCGATCCCACCCGACCGCTGGTGTGACGCCTGGCAAGCGCTGGCCGAATAAATTCGGGCGCTGGGGAGCTTCGCTCCGGAGGTCGGTCTCCACCGACCTGATGGCTCAACTGATTTAGGATGCACCCGGTAACTACTAAAGGAACACGGAAATCGTTTTTCGTTGACTGTTAATTGTTGATTGTTTTCTCCTCCGGCCAATCGTAATTTAGCAGCGCCTCCAGTTGCGGCACGCCGGTGGTGTTGCTGATCCGCACCCGTGTTAGCTCGAAGGGGCCGTTACCTTCGCTGCTGTGCATCACCCCCTGCCGGGTAGTGACAGCGCCCCAAAAATGCGCGGAACGAAACACATCGATGGTGAGTTGGTCGTAGGAGCCGGCCGGGTAAGCGAGGATGTGCGGGTGATAACCGATATTGGCTTCGATGGCCTCTTTGCTGCCCAGGGCCTGCCACACCAGGTAATCCAGGTCTTTGCCCGCCAAGTCGGGGTGGTTGCGGCTGTGGGAGCCGATCTCCATGCCGGCGTCGGCCATTTCTTTGAGTTGCTCCCAATTGGCGTAGTTTTCGTAGACTTCGTCCGTTTCTGCTTGATCGGCGAAATCGGTGATGATGAAGAATGTGCCCATCATGCCGCGCTCGGCCAGCGCGGGGAAGGCGTTGAGGTAGTTGTCCTCGTAGCCGTCATCGAAGGTGAGAAGGACGGGCTTATCCGGCAG